>DATMIN010000631.1:0-5940 GCA_035554275.1 Burkholderiaceae bacterium | reverse complement strand
AGGCCGTTTTGCGCGGGACGTTTCGCGACAGCGCCACGCCCGGCGTCGAGCAGAACAGCCCCACGTTGACGCCGCTGACCGCGAAGCGCGCGTCGCGGCTCGCGATCGCGAGGTCGCACATCGCGACGAGCTGACAGCCCGCGGCGGTCGCGAGGCCCTGGACTCGCGCGATCACCGGCACGGGCAGCCGCTGGATAGCGAGCATCACCGCTGAGCACTGAGCGAACAGGCGCTCGTAATAGTCGAGTGACGGCTCGGCGCGCATCTCCTTCAGGTCGTGGCCGGCGCAGAACGCCTTGCCCGCGGCGCCGAGCACGACGACGCGCGCGCCGTCGTCGGCGGCGACGCGACCGAGCGCCGCCTGCAGCGATTCGAGCATGCCCTCGGAGAGCGCGTTGAACGCCGCGGGCCGGTTCAGCGTCAGCGTGACGACGCCGCGCGCGTCGCGCTGCTCGAGGACGAAGGGGTCGGTGTTTGCGCTCATCGGTCTGTCACTCCTTCGACGGTTCGCCGTTCGCACGCTCGCGCAGCGCGAACTTCTGGATCTTGCCGGTCGAGGTCTTGGGGATCGGCTCGAAGCGCACCTCGCGCGGCACCTTGTAGCCGGCCAGCAGGCTCTTGCAGTGCGCGATCAGGTCCCCGCCGGTCGCGCGCCCGCCGGGCCGCAGCTCGACGAACGCGACCGGCGTCTCGCCCCACTTCGCATCCGGCTTCGCGACGACGGCGCAGGCCAGCACGTCGGGGTGTCGATACAGCGCGTCTTCGACCTCGAGCGAGCTGATGTTCTCGCCGCCGGAGATGATGATGTCCTTGCTGCGGTCCTTGATCTTGACGTAGCGATCCGGCTCCATCACCGCGAGGTCGCCGGTGTGGAACCAGCCGCCGTCGAACGCCTTCTCGGTCGCGCCCGGGTTCTTCAGATAGCCCTTCATCACGATGTTGCCGCGGAACATGATCTCGCCCATCGTCTGGCCGTCGAGCGGCGTCTGCCGCGCGGGGCTCAGTGGATGGCGGCGGCGGACGGCGCGTGGGCGTGGTCGAGGTCGGTCACGGCGGCGATGCCGCCGCCCGCGGCCGCTCGGCGCGGCTGCCAGTCGGCGTGCACGTCGCCGGCGAGCACGCGCGCGCGCAGCGCGCGCAGCACCTGCGCGTCGGCGAGCAGCCACAGGCGCTGGGTCTGCGACAGCGCCTTCGGCCCGCCGCTCGCCGCCGCATCGACGAGGCGCGCCTGCCAGATCGCCTTCAGGCCGCGCGCCGGCGGCCGGGCCGGGGTCGCGCGCAGCACGCGTTCGTGCACCGCCGCATCGCTGACGGCATCGACGAGCCCCGGCCCGGCGCCGAACGCGGCCTCGAGCCGGTGCGCCTCGACCAGCACCGGCGGCGTCGCCAGCTCTTCGGGGATCAGGAAGATGGCGCGGCGTTGCAGCCAGCGGCCGGGTGCGGCGCGGCTCGTCCAGACCGACAGCGGCACCGCCAGCAGCAGCCCGGCGAGCACCGGCGACAGCCACCACTGGAACACCGCACTGGTGGCGATGATCGCGCCGATCCACGCCAGCGCGAGCAGCGTGTGCACGCCGTGGCGACGCACCGCCTCGCCCCAGCCGGTGGCGTTGTCTTCGCGCGGCGGCGACTTCCAGTCGAGCTTCAGGCCGGCCAGCGTCGACAGCACGAACTGGGTGTGGAACAGCATGCGCACCGGCGCGAGCAGCACCGAGTGCAGGAACTCGAGCAGCGCGCTCAGCAGCAGCTTCGGCGCGCCGCCGTAGCGCGCGGCCCGGCCGCGGGCGATGATCGAGACGATCGAGATCACCTTCGGCGCGAGCAGCAGCAGCGCGGTCAGGCCGAAGAGTGTGAGCATCAGCTTGAAGTTCGCGGTCGGCCAGATCGGGAACAGCTGATACGGCCGGACGAAGTACGTCGGCACCAGGTGCGAGTGGGTCGCGAACAGCACGGTCGAGAGCAGCAGGAACGCGAGCCAGAACGGCGACGACAGGTAGGCGAGCAAGCCGGTCACGAACACGGTGCGGTGCACCGGGTGCAGCCCGGGCTCGAACATCAGGCGCGAGTTCTGCAGGTTGCCCTGGGCCCAGCGCCGGTCGCGGCCGAGTTCGGCCAGCACGTTCGGCGGCACCTGCTCGTAGCTGCCGTCGAGGTCGTGCGCGATCCAGACCTTCCAGCCGGCGCGGCGCATCAGCGCGGCCTCGACGAAATCGTGCGACAGCACGTCGCCCGACAGCGAGGTCTTTCCCGGCAGCGGCGCGAGCGCGCAGTGCTCGACGAATGGCGCGATCCGCAAGATCGCGTTGTGGCCCCAGTAGTGCGATTCGCCGAGCTGCCAGAAGTGCAGCCCGGTCGTGAACACCGGCCCGTACACGCGCGAGCAGAACTGCAGCACGCGCGCGTGCATCGTCTCGTGGCCGACGGCGCGCGGCGCGGTCTGCACGATGCCGGCGTCGGGGTGCGCCTCCATCATGCGCACCAGCGAGGCCAGGCAGTCGCCGCTCATCACGCTGTCGGCGTCGAGCACGATCATGTAGCGGTAATCGGCGCCGAAGCGGCGGCAGAAGTCGCTGACGTTGCCGGTCTTGCGGCGCCGGCGCAGCCGCCGCCAGCGGTAGTAGACGCGCGCGTCGGTGCCGCTGGCGCGCAGCGCGTCGACGAGATCGGCCCACGCGGCCTGCTCGGCGGCGCGCGAATCGGGGTTGTTGGTGTCGCTGAGCACGAAGAAATCGAAGCACGCGGCGGCGTCGGTGTGCGCGGCCGATTCGACGGTCGCGCGCAGCCCGGCGAACACCGTGGGCACGTGCTCGTTGCAGATCGGCATGATCACCGCGGTGCGCGCCTCGGGCCCCACCGGTGCGTGGCTGCCGTCGCCGTGCAGCACGTTGGTGATCGCATGCGGGTCGCGGCCGCGCAGCATCACGAAGGCGCCGAGGATCGCGGTCCAGAACCCCGCCGAGACCCACGCGAACAGGATCGCGAACAGCACCAGCAGCCCGCGCTCGGCCCAGTCCTGGCCGTGCTGCGGCATCAGGTCGGTCATGTAGTCGGTGCCGATCGCGGCGCCGAACGCCACCAGCGCGAGCAGCAGCACGCGCCGGATCATCAGGTGCCGGTCGTCGCTGGCGCGGCGCCAGCGCGGCGCCGGCGCGCCGAACAGGCGCCGCCACGGCCGCGCCAGCGGATGGCCGGCCCACGGCCCGGGCGGCATCGACTGGCGGTGGATCGGCGGCAACGGCGGCGCGCTGCCGCCGCCCGGTGCCGCCGCGGGCGCCGCGGCGTTCATGGCTTGTCGGACTCCGGCGGCACGATGTAGCTCCAGGTCTCGGTGAGCGCGCGCCCGCCGTCGCGGATCTGCGCGCGCATCTCGATCGGCTTGGCCGCGTCGTCGCGCTTGACGCGCACCGTCATCCGCCATGCGCCGGTGACGCGGTTCAGGAACAGATTCCTCTCCTTCAGCTGCGCGTTGCCGCCGAGATCGATGAACGGTTCGGGCCTGGCCTCGGGCTTGAGCGCGCGCAGTGGCGCGCCGTCGAAATCGATCACGAAGTTGAGGTCGCCGTCGGCCTGCTTCACGTAGCCGCGGCCGCGCCGGGTCTGCGCGACCCAGCCGACGTCGGGCGGCGTCTGCCCGTTCATCTGCCAGTGCAGCCGATACGCGATCTCGAGCGGGCGGCGCGTGTCGGGCGTCTTGTCGGGCACCCAGAACGCGACGATGTTGTCGTTGGTCTCGTCGGGCGTCGGGATCTGCACCAGCTCGACGCGGCCGGCGCCCCAGTCGCCGACCGGCTCGACCCACGCGCTCGGCCGGTGCTCGTAGCGCGCCTCGGGGTCTTCGTAGCTCGAGGTGGCGCGGTCGCGCTGCATCAGGCCGAAGCCCTTCGGGTTGGTCGTCGCGAACGAGGTGACGAGCAGCCGCTTCGGGTTGACGAGCGGGCGCCAGATCCATTCGCCGCTGCCGGTCAGCACCGACAGGCCGTCGGAGTCGTGCACCTCGGGGCGGTAGTCGTCGCGGCCGGGCTGGTTCTCGCCGAAGTCGTACATGCTGTTCAGCGGCGCGATGCCGAGCTTGGCGCCGTTGTCGCGCAGGTGCAGCCGGGCGGTGACCTGCATCACCGTCTCGGCGCCCGGCGTCAGCACGAACCGATAGGCGCCGGTCAGATGCTTCGAGTCGAGCAGCGCGTACAGCGTCAGCGTGGTCGCGTTGCGGGCCGGGCGCTCGACCCAGAATTCGGTGAAGCGCGCGAAATCCTCGCCCGCCGCGACCGCCGTGTCGATCGCCACACCGCGCGCCGACAGCCCGTAGACCTGGCCCTTCGCGACCGCGCGGAAGTAGCTCGCGCCGAGGAACACCAGCATCTCGTCCTTGTAGTCGCGCGTGTTGATCGCGTAGTGCACGCGAAAGCCGGCGAAGCCCACGCCCTTCAGCTTCTTGGTATCGATCTTGTTCGGCCCGTAGTCGAACATCTCGGGGTCGAACTCGTAGCGCTTGACGCCGTTCGGCTCGACCGTGTTGATGCGCACCGGCTCCGGGAAGTTCTTGCCGGAGTGGAAGAACATCAGCTCGAACGGCAGCTTCTCGGCGCGCCACAGGGCCCGGTCGGCGCGGAAGCGGATCGCGCGCAGCGCGTCGTAGTCGAGCGCGGCGAGTTCGGTCGGCAATTGCGGCGCCGGGGGGCGGTAACTCTGCGACGCCAGCGTGCGCGCGCGGGTGTCGACGTCCTTGAACGCGAACGCCTGCGCGAGCAGCGGGCACGCCAGCAGCAGGCACAGCACGAGCCTCGCCAGGCCCGCCGGGCGGAAGACGGTTAAGTGATTCAGAGTCGGCCCTCGGAATGGTCGCGGCGGCCACAGCACGGAGCGTGCCGCGGCGCCCGGCATAGCGCGCGCGAGGATCAAACTCTAAGGGTATTTATCGAGCCCGTCGGAGCGAATGAAATTGCTTACACCGCGCGCCGGACAAGACGCGGCGTCGTCCGACGCCGCGCCGGGCCGTCGATGAGCCTTGCAGGCCGCGCGGGCGCTTTGCATGCGCCCGCCCGCTCGCAGGCGTCCGGCCCGGCGCAGGCCGGGCCGAACGTCCAGCTCACGCGTGCTTGGCGTCGAAGAACTGCTCGTCCTCGGTCGAGCCCTTCAGCGCCGCGGTCGACGACAGCGCCTCGATCGTCGTCGTCACCGCGTCGAAGTAGCCGGTGCCGACCTCGCGCTGGTGCTTGACGGCGGTGAAGCCCTTCTCGGCGGCCGCGAACTCGGCCTCCTGCAGCTCGACGAACGCACTCATGTTGTTGCGCGCGTAGCCGTGCGCCAGGTTGAACATCGAGTAGTTCAGGCTGTGGAAGCCGGCCAGCGTGATGAACTGGAACTTGTAGCCCATCGCGCCGAGTTCCTTCTGGAACTTGGCGATCGTCGCGTCGTCGAGGTTCTTCTTCCAGTTGAACGACGGCGAGCAGTTGTACGCGAGCAGCTTGCCGGGGAACTTGGCGTGGATCGCGTCGGCGAACTTCTTCGCGTAGGCGAGGTCGGGCTTGCCGGTTTCGCACCACACCATGTCGGCCACGTCGGCGTAGGCCAGGCCGCGCGAGATCGCCTGCTCGAGGCCCGGCGTCGTGCGGTAGAAGCCTTCGACGGTGCGCTCGCCGGTCAGGAAGCCCTTGTCGTTGTCGTCGACGTCGCTCGTGACGAGATCGGCGGCTTCGGCGTCGGTGCGCGCGATCACGAGCGTGGGCACGCCCATCACGTCGGCCGCGAGGCGCGCGGCGTGCAGCTTGGCGACCGCCTCACGCGTCGGCACCAGCACCTTGCCGCCCATGTGGCCGCACTTCTTGACCGACGCGAGCTGGTCCTCGAAGTGCACGCCGGAAGCGCCCGCGTCGATCATCGACTTCATCAGCTCGAACGCGTTCAGCACGCCGCCGAAGCCGGCTTCGGCATCGGCGACGA
>DATMIN010000630.1:0-10574 GCA_035554275.1 Burkholderiaceae bacterium | reverse complement strand
ACCTTGTGCAGTTTCTCGGTCACGGTGAACTCGGTCGGATGGTCACTCGTCCATATGACCAGATCACCCGACCCCACGCTGATGACCTCGCCACCGAAGTGGAACCGTTCGCTGCCAGACTTGGTGATCTGCACGCCGATGAACGAGGACGCATCGCGACTGATCAGCTGCGGTATGCGGCGACCGCTACACGGATCGCAGACGCACTCGACCACGCGCAGGCCGCTGAAGTTGCGGTTGCGGATGCGGGCTGAAAAGCCGGAATCCACGGCCTTGGAAACCTGCCAGAGCCCATAGTTGTCGCTGAGAGCCGCCTGCCACGCGTCGGTCGCGTCTGCAGGCGCTCCATCGCCGGTAGACCACTGACCAAGAGCTGGCACTGCAGGGTGCTGCGTGTTCATTGCAAGTCTCCTTCGCCGCCGCAAGCTCTCTGCCGGAACTTTGGCTTGAAGCAAGGATACATTCCGGCGCCGTCGACGCGGCGGACTGGGAGCGAAAGGGCACTTGACGGAGCGCGCAGACGGCGCGTTCCCTACGCCAAGAAGCGAGGGTTTGTACTTAGCTTTCGGCGCTTCGTCGCCGAGCCGGCAACACCGGCCGCAGTCAACGATCTGTTGACACCGGGCCGATCAGGCCCGCGATCGAAGGCACGTCGCGAGACGCCGCCATTGATTGACGAAGGTTCCTCAGGCAGACGACGCGCAAGAAGGATGGGAGATCAGGCGCCTCCCCGTCGTTCGTCGACAACTGGTCATGAAGCTTGACGATGAGAGAGTCGGTCGTACGACCGTACTCCATCGCAATGTCGGCGAGTTCATCCCAGAAGCAGTTCTCAAGCGGACCTTGGTCTTCACGCCGTGAATCGACACCCGGCGAGACCGGGTTTCGCAGACCATGGGGTCGATGCGTACCGAGCGATCGAACATGCCGCCGCCCTGGATCAGTTGATCAAGTGCAGCCGCAGCTGCGTCGGCCAATGTCGACTCCTGGCGATCCATGAGCCCAGTCGCTTTCCGTTGCATGGCGTTGTCACCGACAGCAGTATCCAGCTCTCAGTCTGGCTTCCTGGTCTGACCGCCGATCGACTTGATGTAGGCGACGATGCGCCATATCTCATCATCGGATAGCGAGTCTTTCCAGGCAGGCATGACATTGGCGCCGCGCCGACGACCTTCGCTGATCGTGTCGTGGACGAAGTCAGCGTCCCAGTCAATTCGTTCCCGAAATGGTCGATGCTTGCCCGCATCGCCTTGCTCCCCATGGCAGTAGGCGCACAGTTGCATGAACCGCTCTTTTCCGGCCTGTACCGACTTCGGGTCTGTCAGCTCGGCAGCCGACGGCGCGCTCAATGCCGAGCCGGTCCAAACCGTCGCCAAACAGGCAACGGCGATTGCCGCCGAGATGGAGCGTTGCGGAGTGAGCGTGGCGCTCAGGCGCTGGTGTTTCAACATTTCTTGCCAATCCCCCGGGGATGTGGGCAGGGCGGTCACCGACCGCCTCGCTCGATCAGAACGTTGCGCGGCTACTCCAAGGTGAAGGCCACGAGTGCAGCGCCACCGCGTACGTTCTTGAATTCCGGCCAGGGGATCGATGCGAATCCTGGGAACAGTGATCCGAACCCCGTGGCGGCGACGATGTACTGCTTGCCACCCGATGAGTAGCTGACAATGCCGCCACGCATGCCGGAGCCCACGTTGAAGTTCCAAAGCTCCTTGCCGGTCTGGTCGTCATAGGCCGACAACGTGCCTCGTGGGTCGCCGTTGAAGATGAGCCCACCACCGGTGGACAGCACGTGAGCAAGGCCCGGAGCCTCGAAATCGATCTTCCAGGCTTGCTTGCCGGTCATCGGATCGTAGGCCGCCAACCGGGCGCTGGGCTTCTTGCCTGGTGGAGGGATGATTTCAAACTCGGCCATGTCGTAGTAGGGTTGCGAGAAGGCCAGCTTGTCGATCTTCTGCTCGCCCATGACAACCCGATTGCAGATCTCGTAGCCGTTGGAATACCAAAGCTTGGTCTTGGGGCTGTAGGCCCCGGCGTTCCAGCTGCGAGCGCCGAGGGCGCTGGGACAGAAGACATCACTCTTCCCAAGCTGGGGATTGTTGCGGCCTTGCAGCTCGCCCGTCTTGGGATCAACGCCCTTGACCCAGTTGATCTCTTCTGCAAACTTCCAAACGTCCTGGATCTTTCCGCTCTTGCGGTCATAGACGTAGACGAAGCCACCCTTGTTGAGGTGCATCATCAGTTCCTGGCTGTCCTTTTCGAACATCACAAACTCGTAGGGCGAGTCGAAGTCCCAGGCGTCGTTGGGTACCTCTTGGTGATGCCACTTGATCTTGCCGGTCGCCGGTTCCAGCGCCAAAACTGTCGCGGTGTACAAGTTGTCTCCGGGCCGGTTGTTGACATTGAAATCCGGCGCGGGATTCGATGTGCCGATGAAGAAGGTGTTGTTCTTTTCGTCGTACTGCCCCGGCAGCCAGGCACCACCGCCACCAACTTTGATGGTGTCGGTCGGCCAACTCTTTGGGTCCTCCTTGAGGAGGTCCATGGTCCACGCCATCTCACCGGTGTCAGCCTTCAGGGCATAGAGCTTTGAACGCTGAGCTAGGTCGCCGCCGGTTGGACCCGCGATCAAGACACCGCCAGCCAGCATCGGCGGCGATGTGAAGTTGCAACCGTGACAAGCCTTCGGGTCCGTGAGCTTCGTCTTCCACAACTGCTTGCCCGTCTTCTGGTCAAGGGCAATCAGGTTGCCGTCAGAGGCGCCGATGTACACCTTGCCGCGACCGACGGTCACGCCACGGTTGTAGAAGCCGAAGATCGACTTTTCTTGGACCCTGTCGAGTTCAGGAATGAATTCCCAGATTTGCTTGCCGCTGGCCGCATCGACCGCATATGTGCGATTGTTCGAGGCGCTGTAGTAGAGGATGCCGTCGAGAACGATCGGGCTCGCCTGCAGGCCTTGCGCGATCTCGCCAGGCTGGTGAATCCAGGCCACCTTCAGCTTCTTGACATTGCCCTTGTTGATCTGATCGAGCGGGCTGTAGCGCCATCCGCGCCAGTCACCGTGGTACTCGGGCCAGTTCGCGCCCGTCAACTCGCCTGCATTGGCCGCAAGGCCGGACACTGCGAGCAAGGCGGTGACAGCGGCGCCTCCGAGTGTTTTGTTGCTGGCCGTTGGTTGTCCGACGGCGGTCTTGATAGTCATGTTGTCTCCATGCAGTTGAAGGTGGGCTGGGCGTCGTGTCGATCCCATGACGAAGGCGTGCACCACTGCATCAATGACAAGTCAACTGCGTCAGCAATCGCCGACGATGGAGCGTGGTGCATCGACGCCCGAAGTCGGTCCTGCAAGGACCGGTGGAGCTGAACCAAGACCTTCGCGTCAAGGTGAATGGAAGATTGAGGCACACCCAAAGAGTCGGCTTGTTGGCAGCGCAGAGCGTCTTGTCGTGGCGCGAAGATCAGGGTAAGTGCCGGTGCGAAGTAACCAAGGAGTTCATCAAGCAGGTCGTTCCGTTGAGTAGCCCGGACGTATGGCTTCGCAAGCAGCAATTGTTGCTCCGCGAACGACCCACGGTTTCTGGCGTAGTGCTCTTTGCTGACTTGCCTCAAGCCTTGTTACCCAAACATCTTCGCCGCAACGACACGATCACTAATCCTGTTGCGCGTTCTCTCACGGGAATTGCGTCAGAGAATGCAATGAAGAGCGTCTTTTATCGCTTACGAGATCGCGAGTTGCTTGAGCAGGTTCCGGAGCTTCGGGGCAACAAGTCTGCGTGGCGCCTGACCCGAAAGGGCAAGCAGCACCTAGCCGACACGTAGGTGCGTGTCCTTCTGGCTTCACGGCGGGTTGACGCCCAACCCTTACATCGAGCGGCCCTCCTCTGGCCTGCGGCCTCCGTCGCCCACTCATGTCAAACGCTAGGCCCCGAAACTCCCCACTCAAGGTCCTGTGATTGAGCGCCCGCGCCCTGCGTAGCGGGCCCAATGACATGGGGTGATGCCTGAGCGCCGAGGGCCAGCGGGCTGCGGCGGGCATAAAGAAGGCGGAGTTCGGCCCGTTCAGGGCCGAACAAGGCTTCAGCCCGTCGCGGCCCGCTGGCCCTCGGCGCGATCGCTCCGACCTCGGCGCAGGGTCGCTCCATCCAGCGCCGTCCGCACCCACTACGATATCGACCGCAAACCAACGCAACGCGGGAGCACGCACGATGGCCATGGACGTGGTGGACTACGAGATCAAGGGCTCGGAGATGCAGTTCGTCGAGATCGAACTCGATCCCGGCGAGGCGGCGGTGGGCGAGGCGGGCAGCATGATGTTCATGGACGCCGGCATCTCGATGGACACAGTGTTCGGCGACGGCTCGGCGAACCCGGGCGGCCTGTTCGGCAAGCTGCTCGGCGCGGGCAAGCGGCTCGTCACCGGCGAGTCGCTGTTCACCACCGTCTACACGAACCAGGCGCAGGGCAAGAAGCGGGTCGCGTTCGCGGCGCCGTACCCCGGCAAGATCCTGCCGATGGATTTGCGCCAGCTCGGCGGCACGCTGATCTGCCAGAAAGACGCGTTCCTGTGCGCCGCGCGCGGCGTCTCGCTCGGCATCTTCTTCCAGCAGAAGCTCTCGGTCGGCTTCTTCGGCGGCGAGGGCTTCATCATGCAGAAGCTCGACGGCGACGGCCTCGCGTTCGTGCACGCCGGCGGCACCGTCGTGCGGCGCGAGCTGCAGCCGGGCCAGACGCTGCTGGTCGACACCGGCTGCCTCGTCGCGATGACGCCGAACGTGAGCTTCGAGATCCAGTACGTCGGCAAGATCAAGACGGCGCTGTTCGGCGGCGAGGGCCTGTTCTTCGCGAAGGTCAGCGGCCCGGGCACGGTGTGGCTGCAGAGCCTGCCGTTCTCGCGCCTGGCTTCGCGCGTGTTCGCGGCGGCGCCGCAGCGCGGCGGCTCGCGCGAAGAGGGCTCGGTGCTCGGCGGCATCGGCCTGGGCGGCGTGCTCGGGGGCGTGCTCGGCGGCGGGGACGACGACTGATGCGTTCTCTGCGTGCAGCGGCCGCGCTGCTGCTGCTGTCGGGCGCGCTCGCCGCGCCGCTCGCTTCGGCCGCGGGGCCGGCGACATCACCGTATCTCGAAGAGCTGACGTGGACCGAGCTGCGCGCGTTGCAGCAGGCCGGCACGACGACGGTGCTGGTGCCGATCGGCGGCACCGAGCAGAGCGGCCCTGCGATTGCGCTCGGCAAGCACAACGCACGCGCCCGCTGGCTGGCAGGGCGCATCGCGGCGAAGCTCGGCAACGCGGTCGTCGCGCCGGTGCTGGCCTACGTGCCCGAAGGCGCGATCAGCCCGCCGGCCGCGCACATGCGCTTCACCGGGACGATCTCGATCTCGGACGCCGCGTTCGAGGCGGTGCTGGAATCCACCGCGCGGAGCTTTCGCCAGCACGGCTTTCGCGACGTGGTCTTTCTCGGCGACCACGGCGATTACCAGAAGAGCGAGGAGCGCGTCGCGAAGAAGCTCGCGCGCGAGTGGCCGGCGCCCGGTGAAACGCGGGTGCATGCGCTGCTCGATTACTATCGCGTCACGCAGGCCGGCTATGTCGAGCTGCTGAAGGCGCGCGGGTTCAGTGCCGCCGAGATCGGCACCCACGCGGGGCTGGCCGACACGGCGCTGACGATGGCGGTCGACGCCGCGCTGGTGCGGCCCGAGGCGTTCGAGCGGGCCGCAAAAGAGGGCGTCGCTGTAGGCGTCCACGGCGACCCGCGGAAGGCGACCGCCGACATCGGCCGCGCCGGCCTCGAGCTCGTCGTCGAGACCTCGGTGGCCCGTATTCGCGAACTGACCTCCGCACGCTGACGCAAACGCCCTGAACGACGCCACGATCCCTGTCACTCTCCCGGAACTCCGCTCACCATGAAGTTCGATTCGACGAAGGCACTGGCCTTCGCGCTCGCCGCCGCGGCGCTGCTCGGCCTCGCGGCCGCCGGCCGCGCACAGAAGCCGGCCTCGATGCCCGCCGCCACCGCGGCCGCCAGCGCGCCGCCCGAGGCCGCGCCCGCCGCCCCCGCCGCGATCGTCACCGTGCCCGGCATGCCGCCGGTGCCGAACCCGCGCAACCTCTACAGCGAAGTCGCCGCCGGCAAGATCAGCGCGGTGCTGCAGGGCGACCTCGAGCGCATCTACGTGCCGAACCTGCGCTCGAACGACGTCTACGTCGTCGACCCGAACGCGATGAAGGTCGTCGATCGTTTCAAGGTCGGCATCGGCCCGCAGCACATCGTGCCGGCCTGGGACCTGCGCACGCTGTGGGTCACCAACAATGCCGAGGGCCGCACCGACGGCAGCCTGACGCCGATCGACCCGCGAACCGGCAAGCCGGGCGCGCCGGTGCCGGTCGACGACCCGTACAACATGTACTACACGCCCGACGGCAAGTCGGCGATCGTCGTCGCCGAGGCGCGCAAGCGGCTCGACTTCCGCGACCCGAAGACGATGGCGATGCAGTACGCGATCGACACGCCGGGCTGCCCCGGCATCAACCACGCCGACTTTTCGATCGACGGCCGCTTCGTCACCTTCACCTGCGAGTTCTCGGGCAGCCTGGTGAAGGTCGATCTGGCGATGCGCAGCGTCGTCGGCTACCTGCAGCTCTCGATGCCGGCGACGCGCTTCAAGGAGACGCCGGGCGCGCCGCGCACGCCGGCCGGCAAGGTCTGGGAGCCGGGCGCGACCGAGATCTGCACCGTCACCAAGGGCATGCCGCAGGACATTCGCAGCTCGCCCGACGGCCGCCGCCTGTACATCGCCGACATGCATGCCGACGGCGTGCACATCGTCGATGCTGAGAGCTTCAAGAAGGTTGGCTTCATCGCGACCGGCATCGGCGCGCACGGGCTGTACCCGAGCCGCGACGGCAAGAGCCTGTACGTGGCGAACCGCGGCTCGCACCGGATCCACGGCTCGAAGCTCGGCGACGGCGGCGTGACGGTGATCGATTTCGCGACCGAGAAGGTCGTCGCGCGCTGGGGCGTGCCCGGCGGCGGCAGCCCCGACATGGGCAACGTCAGCGCCGACGGCAAGTACCTGTGGCTCGCGGCGCGCTACGACGACGTGATCTACCGCTTCGACACCGCCAGCGGCGAGGTCGCGCAGGTCAAGGTCGGCGCCGAGCCGCACGGGTTGACGGTGTGGCCGCAGCCCGGGCGCTATTCGCTCGGGCACACCGGCAACCTGCGTTGACGCGCGCGCCGATCACGTGAACCTCTTGTTCGATTCGTTCTGGCGCGCGGCGGCGTACTGCCTGCATCCGCGCGTGATCTTCCTCTCGCTGCTGCCGCTGGTGCTGATGGCCGCGCTCGCCCTCGGCCTCGGCTACTTCTTCTGGGAGCGCGCGGTCGATGCGGTCGGCGCGATGTTCGATGCATCGGGCTGGCTCGGCAGCGTGATCGGCTGGGCGCAAGGCATCGGGTTGCCGAGCGTGAAGGCGGTGCTCGCGCCGCTCATCGTCGTGCTGCTGACGACGCCGCTGATCGTGGTGCTGTCGCTGCTGCTGGTGGCCGCGTTCATGACGCCGGCGCTGGTCACGCTGGTCGCGCAGCGGCGCTTCCCGCTGCTCGAGCGCCAGCACGGCGGCTCGTTTCTCGGCAGCACCGCCGGCGCACTGTGGGCCACGCTCGCGGCGCTGCTCGCGCTGATCCTTTCGATCCCGCTGTGGCTGGTGCCGCCGCTGGTGCTGGTGCTGCCGCCGCTGATCTGGGGCTGGCTCACGTACCGCGTGATGACCTACGACGTGCTCGCCGAGCACGCCAGCGTGGCCGAGCGCCGCACGCTCGTGCAGCGCCATCGCGCCAAGCTGCTCGGCATGGGCGTGCTGACCGGCTACCTCGGCGCGGCGCCGTCGCTGGTGTGGGCCTCGGGCGCGCTCTCGATCGTGTTCGCGCCGGTGCTGGTGCCGGTCGCGGTGTGGATCTACACGCTGGTATTCGCGTTCTCGGCGCTGTGGTTCGCGCACTTCGCGCTCGCCGCGCTGCAAATGCTGCGGCGCGAGACGCCGGCCGACGAAATTTTGCCAGCCGCGCCGCGCCGCACTCCGACCGAGCTGATCGAGGAGGGGCGCGTGCTGCCGCCACCGTCTTCATCTTCCGGAGCGCCCTCACCATGAACGTCGGTCTGATCATCGTCGGCGACGAGATCCTCTCGGGCAAGCGCGCCGACAAGCACCTGCCGAAGGTGATCGAGCTGCTCGGCGCGCGCGGCATGGGCCTGGCGTGGGCGCGCTACGTCGGCGACGACCGCGTTCGCATCACCGCCGACCTGAAGGACGCGTTCGCGAGCGGCGACCTCGTGTTCTCGTGCGGCGGCATCGGCGCGACGCCCGACGACCACACCCGCCAGTGCGCCGCGGCCGCGCTCGGCGTGCCGCTCGAGCTGCACCCGAAGGCGCGCGAGCTGATCACCGAGCGGATGCGCGACACCGCGCGCGAGCAAGGCATCGCGTTCGACCCCGAGCGGCCCGACAACGTGCACCGCCTCAACATGGGCGTGTTCCCGCAGGGCGCGCAGATCATCCCGAATTCGTTCAACAAGATCCCCGGCTTCACGCTCGGCCACGTGCACTTCGTGCCGGGCTTTCCGGTGATGGCGTGGCCGATGATCGAGTGGGTGCTCGACGCGCACTACGCGGCGCTGCAGGGCTTGGCCGCGCTGCGCGAGAAATCGGTGATCGTGTTCGGCGCGATGGAGGCGACGCTGACACCGCTGATGGAGCGCATCGAGGCCGAGTTCGACGGCGTGAAGGTGTTCAGCCTGCCCAGCGTCGACCATCCCGAGTGGGGGCGCCACATCGAGCTCGGCGTGAAGGGCCGCAATGATCGGCTCGACGCCGCCTACCTCATGCTGCGCGAGGGGCTGGCGGCGCACGGCGCACGCATCGGCCCAGAACTGGTGCGCTGATCAGCGCTAAAGTGGTGCGCTCGTGCGCACCACTTCGAGCCCGTGCTGCATCGCCGCAAATCCAGTGGGCGCAGCGTGGAAACGGGGTTTGACCGGCGCACGCGCGGCGTCGCGGGCATGGTTTCTGCTACTTTCCTGTGCGCGTTTCCGTTATTTCCGAACACCCGAACAAGCATTCCACCCAGGAGCTCCAGATGGCCAGCAAGACCGTTGCCGACGTGATGAAGATGGTGAAGGAGAACGAAGTCAAGTTCGTCGACTTCCGCTTCACCGACACCCGCGGCAAAGAGCAGCACGTGACCGTGCCGGTATCCCACTTCGACGAAGACAAGTTCACCGGCGGCCATGCCTTCGACGGCTCGTCGATCGCCGGCTGGAAGGGCATCGAAGCGTCGGACATGCAACTGATGCCCGACCCGAACACCGCCAACATCGATCCGTTCTTCGAAGAGCCGACGATGATCCTGACCTGCGACGTGGTCGAGCCCGGCGACGGCAAGCCCTACGAGCGCGACCCGCGTTCGCTGGCCAAGCGCGCCGAGGCCTACATGAAGGCCTCGGGCCTGGGCGACACCGCGTATTTCGGCCCCGAGCCCGAGTTCTTCGTGTTCGACAGCGTGCGCTGGGGCAACGACATGTCGGGCTGCTTCTCGAAGATCGAGTCCGAGGAAGCGGCCTGGAACAGCGGCAAGGAATACGAGCACGGCAACTCCGGCTACCGCCCGAGCGTGAAGGGCGGCTACTTCCCGACGCCGCCGGTCGATTCGTTCCAGGACATGCGCTCCGAGATGTGCCTGGTGCTCGAATCGCTCGGCATCCCGTGCGAAGTGCATCACCACGAGGTGGCCAACGCCGGCCAGATGGAACTCGGCACCAAGTTCAGCACGCTGCTGCAGCGCGCCGACTGGGTCCAGCTGCAGAAGTACGTGATCCAGAACGTCGCCCACAGCTACGGCAAGACCGCGACCTTCATGCCCAAGCCGATCTACGGCGACAACGGCTCGGGCATGCATTGCCACCAGTCGATCTGGAAGGCCGGCAAGCCGATGTTCGCCGGCAACAAGTACGCCGACCTCTCGGAAATGTGCCTGCAGTACATCGCCGGCATCATCAAGCACGCCAAGGCGATCAACGCCTTCACCAACCCGACCACCAATTCTTACAAGCGGCTGGTGCCGGGCTTCGAGGCGCCGGTGCTGCTCGCCTATTCGGCGCGCAACCGCTCCGCCTCGTGCCGCATCCCCTACACCACCTCGCCCAAGGCCAAGCGCGTCGAGGTCCGCTTCCCCGATCCGGGCGCGAACCCCTACCTCGCCTTCGCCGCCATGCTGATGGCCGGCCTCGACGGCATCAAGAACAAGATCCACCCGGGCCAGCCGATGGACAAGGATCTCTACGATCTGCCGCCGAAGGAGCTGAAGAAGATCCCGACCGTCTGCGGCTCGCTGCGCGAAGCCCTGCAAAGCCTCGACAAGGACCGCGGCTTCCTGAAGGCCGGCGGCGTCTTCGACGACGACCAGATCGACGCCTATATCGAGCTGAAGATGGCCGAAGTCATGCGCTTCGAGATGACCCCGCACCCGGTCGAGTTCGATATGTATTATTCGGTGTGAGCCGATCGGCTTGTTGCCAA
>DATMIN010000629.1:0-10840 GCA_035554275.1 Burkholderiaceae bacterium | reverse complement strand
GTGCCGACCTCGTAGACCTTCGGCACGTGCTTCTTCGGCGACGTGAGGCGGTGGATCAGCGCGCCGTCGTCGGTCAGCAGCAACAGGCCGGTGGTGTCGGCGTCGAGCCGGCCGATCGGCTGCAGCCCGCGCACGCGCAGCGGCGGCGGCAGCAGGCTCAGCACGCCGGGATGGTGCTTCGGCTTCTGCGAGCACTCGTAGTCGGCCGGCTTGTGCAGCAGCACCAGCGCCTTCGCGTGGTACGGCCAGGCCTCGCCGCGCACGTGGAAGCTCAGGCCGGCCGGTTCGACATCCAGCGCCGGGTCGTCGCAGATGCGCCCGTCGATCGCGAACAGCCCGTGCGCGATCAGCGCCTCGCATTCGCGACGCGTGCCGAAGCCTTGTGAGAACAGGAGTTGGTGGACCTTCAATGCGATCGTGGGGGGCGATGGGGCGGGGACGCGATTGTCGACCAGCGGTGGCACACACATTGCGTGCCGCGCCCGGCGCCCGGCCGACGCGCGGGCGCCGAATGTTCAATGCAATCCAAGCAGGAGGTAGCACCATGAAGTCCAGGGATACCGTCAGCCCCACCCCGAGCCCGTCCCGGCACCGGCGAGCTGCCGCCGCCGGCATCGCATTCGCGGCGGCGGCCCTGCTGTGCGCCTTCGGCGCGGGCGCGCAAACGATTGCGCCGCCAGCCGCGCCGGCGAGCGCGGCGGCCGGCCCGACCGAGTTCAAGCCGGTCGTGATCACGTCGCGCAAGCGTGCCGAGACGCTGACGCAGACGCCCGCGGCCGTCTCCTCGTTCAACGCCGCCGACATCGGCGAGCGCAACATCGAAACGCTGTCGGACATCGGCAAGTACGTGCCCAACCTCGACATCAACCGCTTCGGCGTCGGCAACCCGGCGCACGCCGCGATCTTCATCCGCGGCATCGGCCTGCAGGACCACATCATCACGACCGACCCGGGCGTGGGCGTGTACCTCGACGGCATCTACCTCGGGCGCCAGATGGGCGCCAACCTGAACCTCGCGAACATCGAGCGCGTCGAGGTGCTGCGCGGGCCGCAGGGCACGCTGTACGGCAAGAACACGCTCGGCGGCGCGATCAACATCATCACCGCCCAGCCCGGCGACGAGGAGGTCTCGAAGGTCGACCTGAAGCTCGGCACGCGCGGGCGCGTCGAGACCGGCGGCTACACCAACTTCAAGCTCAACGATCGGCTGAGCATCGTCGCGACCGGCGACGCCACGCGCCGCAACGGCATCGGCAAGGCGCTGCTGGTCGACGCGAAGGACGACGTCGGCGAGATCTTCGAATACTCGGGCCGGGTGGCCGCGAAGCTCAAGGTCACGAACGACTTCGCGCTGATCGCCTCGATCGACGGCGTCAAGGGCATCAACGGCAAGTCGCCGACCACGATCGACATCTTCGACCCGGCGGCCGCCGCGTCGTTCGGCGTCACGCAGGCGCAGCTGCCGGCCAACCCCGACGACTCGAACTCGGGCCAGAAGGCGCTGTTCCGCCAGACCAACAAGGGCACCGGCAGCTCGGTCACGGCGCTGTGGAACATCGACGCGAACCTGACCGCGAAGGTGCTCGCCGGCTACCGCTACAGCAGCTACACCGGCGGCCTCGACGACGACAACGTGTTCGCCGATGTCGAGTCGTTCCCCGAGACCGGCTGGGCGCGCCAGTTCTCGATCGAGCCGCAGCTGAACGGCGAGTACGGTCGCTTCGACTTCGTGACCGGGCTCTACTACGGCTACGAGAAGGGCAACACCAACTCCGGCCCGTGGGTGTTCGGCGGGCCGGGCGGCTTCTTCGACCTGAAGCAGACGACCAAGAGCAGCGCGGTCTACGGCCACATGGGCTACAAGCTGCGCGACGATCTGAAGCTGGCCGGCGGCCTGCGCTATTCGCACGACGCGAAGGACGCGAGCGCGCAGTTCGACATCTGGTCGCCGCCGGACCGCGCCTTCCGCTCCAACTCGTGGAGCGCGGTGACGGGCGACGTCTCGCTCAGCTACGACATCCGCAAGGCGCTGAGCACCTACGTGACGCTGTCGACCGGCTACCAGAGCGGCGGCTTCCCGCCGCGGCCGTTCGGCGGCGCGGCCACCTTCGTCGCGTTCGACCAGACCAAGGCGACCAACCTCGAGACCGGCATCAAGGGCGTGTTCTTCGACAACCTGCTGCAGGCCAACCTGTCGGTCTTCTACACCCGCTACAAGGACTTGCCGCTGCAAGTGAGCACGCCGGTCCCCGGCGTCGGCTTCATCACGCTCACCGAGAGTGCCGGCGTGGCGGTCTCGAAGGGCGTCGAGTTCGACGGCACGCTCAAGCTCGGCCGCGAGTTCAGCGTGCAGTCGGCGATCGGCTACATCCACTCGCGCGTGACCGAGGTGCCGCCCACCGCCGGCAGCATCAAGGTCGGCGACACGCCGGCGCTGACGCCGACCTGGACGGTGGCGATCGCACCGCAGTACCGCACCGTGCTGGCCAGCGGCAGCGCCGTCGACGCCCGCATCGACTACTCGTACCGCGGCAAGATGTTCGGCCAGTCGGCCAACAACGACAACAACCGGATCAAGAGCCGCTCGCTGGTCGGCTTCAACATCGCCTACACGCCGGCGGCGGCGAAGTGGACGGCCGCGCTGTACGGGCAGAACATCTTCAACAAGGCCTACGACGTGGGCCGCCTCGACGGCGACGGCCCGGGCTTCACCGGCGTGATCCGCAGCAACGACCGCAGCGAGTTCGGCGTGAAGCTCGGCTACACCTTCTGATCGCCGGAGCGGCCGTGCGCACGCTGCTGATCGACACCGACACGGCCTCCGACGACGCGGTCGCGCTCGTCATGGCGCTGCGCTCGCCCGAGGTGCGGGTCGCAGCGATCACCGTCGTCGCCGGCAACGTGCCGGTCGAGCTCGGCACGCGCAACGCGCTTTACGCCGTCGAGCTGTGCGGCGCCGAGGTGCCGGTGCATGCCGGTGCCGGCCGGCCGCTGCGGCGACCGCTCGAGACGGCCGACTGGTTCCACGGCGCCGACGGCCTCGGCGACCATGGCTATGTGCCGCGGCGGCGCCGCGCCGAGGCAGGCCACGCGGTCGACGCGATCATCGCGACGGCGCTCGCCAACCCCGGCCTCGAGATCGTCACGCTCGGGCCGCTGACCAACCTCGCGCTGGCGCTCGAGCGCGAGCCGCGCATCGCCGATTGCATTTCGCGCTGCGTCGTGATGGCCGGCGCGCCGTGCTGCGAGGGCAACGTCACGCCGGCCGCCGAGTTCAACGCCTGGGTCGACCCGGAGGCGGCGCGCAGCGTGTTCCACGCCGAGCTGCCGATCGAGATGGTCGGCTGGCAGCTCTCGCGCGGGCCCGCGGTGCTGGGGCCGGGCGACATCGCCGACATCCTGGCCTGCGGCACCGACACCGCGGCGTTCGCGATCCGCTGCAACAGCACCGCGGCGCGCGCCTACGAGGCGCAGACCGGCGAGGTCGGCATCGCGCTGCCCGACCCGATCGCGATGGCGATCCTGCTCAGGCCACAGCTGTGCACCGAGGCCAGCGCCTGCGCGATCGAGATCGAGACCGCGAGCGCGCTGACGCGCGGCATGACGGTCGTCGACCGGCTCGGCGTGGCCGGCGACGCGCGCAACCGCGCGGCCTGGTCGCGGGCCCTGGCCCGGCGGCGCCCGACACGCGTCTGCTGGGCGCTCGACGTGCCCGGCTGGAAGGCGCTGCTGAAGACTGCGCTGGCGGTGGCCTGAGCGCGCGCCTCGGGCCCGCGCCGCCTACTTCGCCATCGCCTTGTCGGTGACGGCGTGGGTCCACGCGGCGGCGCCCGGGTCCTTCTTGATCACCGGGTCGCTGCCGCCGGCGAGCAGCACCTTCACCGTGCGCTGGTACGCGGCCGGGTCGAGCACGCCCATCTTCGGCGTGCCCGCGGTCGTGATCAGCTTGGCCACGTTCTCGAGCTGGCGCTTCTGCACCGCGGCGGTCGAGCCGCCCGAGGTGTCGGCGGCGAGCACGATCTTGACGGCCTCGTCCTGGTTCTTGATCGCGTACTCCCAGCCCTTGACCGACGCCTTGACGAACTTCGCGAGCTTGGCGACGTAGGCGGCGTCCTTCAGATCGGGCTCGCGCGCATAGAGGCCGTCTTCGAGGGTCGCGACACCCTGGTCTTCGTACGGGAAGGTCACCAAGTCGGCCGGCTTCACGCCGGCGTCGATCACCTGCCAGTATTCGTTGTAGATCATCGTCGAGATGCACGCGGCCTGGTTCTGCAGCAGCGGGTCGACGTTGAAGCCCTGCTTCAGCACCTTGACGTCGGGGTTCGCGCCGCCGGTCTTCAGGCCGAGCGTGCCCATCCACGAAAGGAACGGGTACTCGTTGCCGCCGAACCAGACGCCGAGCGTCTTGCCCTTGAAGTCCTTCGAGGTGTTGACGCCGCTCGCCTTCTTGCAGGTGAGCATCATTCCCGAGCGGTTGAAGACCTGCGCGATGTTGACCATCGGCACGCCGGCCTCGCGCGCGGCGAGCGCACTGGGCATCCAGTCGACCGTCACGTCGGCGCCCTTCGCGGCGAGCACCTGCGCGGGCGCGATGTCAGGGCCGCCCGGCTTGATCGTCACGTCGAGGTCGGCCTCCTTGTAGAAGCCCTTCGCGGCGGCGACGTAGTAGCCGGCGAACTGGGCCTGCGGCAGCCACTTCAGCTGCAGCGTGACCTTGTCGGCGGCGTTGGCCGAGCCGGCCGCGCCGGCCAGCATCAGCGGGGCCACGAGCAGAGAGTGCAGGAGAGTCTTGCGCATCGAAAAGCTCCGGGTGGTTGTGCCTTGCGGCGTGGGGATGGAAATGATGGCGACAGCGTTGATTGGAACTCAAACCCGCGCGCGGATCGAGGGGTGCCAGAAGGTCGTGCGGCGCTCGAGCCAGCCGAGCAGGCCATAGAGCACCGAGCCGGCGAGCGCGGCGACGAGAATCGCCGCCCACACCAGGCCCATGTTGAGCCGCGCCGCCTCGGTCGAGATGCGAAAACCCAGGCCGGCGACCGGCGAGCCGAAGAACTCGGCGACGATCGCGCCGATCATCGCCAGCGTCGAGTTGATCTTCAGCGCATTGAACACGAACGGCAGCGCCACCGGGATGCGCAGCGCGACCAGCGTGCGCCAGTAGCCGGCGCCGTACGAGTGCATCAGGTCGCGCTCCATCGCGCCGCTCTCGCGCAGGCCGGCGAGCGTGTTCACGAGCATCGGGAAGAACGTCATGATCACGACGACCGCGGCCTTCGAGTGCCAGTCGAAGCCGAACCACATCACCATGATCGGCGCGATGCCCACCAGCGGCACCGTGCTCGCCAGCGCCGCGATCGGCAGCAGCCCGCGCTGCAGGAACGGGCTGCGGTCGATCAGCACACCGACCGCGAAGCCGAGCGCGCAGCCCAGGGCCAGGCCGATCAGCACCGAGTGCAGCACGGTCTGCACGAAGTCGCCGGCGAGCGTCGGCAGGCCGGCCTCGAGCGAGTGCCACACCGTACTCGGCGCCGGCAGCAGCACCTGCGGCACCTCGAACGCGCGCGTCAGCAGCTGCCAGAACACCAGCACCCACGCGCCGAACAGCAGCGGCGTCGCGTACAGCGCGCCGTAGCGGGCGAGCGCGTTCGCGTCGCGTTCGGCATCGAGCGCGGCGACGCGGTGCACGCTGGCGAATGCGAGCAGCGCGAGCGCGATCGTGTAGAGCCAGAAGCCGGCGTGCCACGCGCTCGCGTCGAGCGCGGCGCGCACGTCGTTGGCGAGCAGGATCAGCGGCGCGAGCGCGGCCGCCAGGCACAGCACGGCGAACCACAGCACCGGCCCCGCCAAGCGCGGCGGGCGCAAGACCAGCAACAGCGCGGCGAACAGGCCGAAGCACGCGAACACGAACGGCCCGGCCACGCTCGGCCAGCGCAGTTCCACGCCGCCGGCGCTGACGCCGATCGGCAACAGGAACGACAGCGCGGCGAACGCCGCCGCGAGCGCGGCCGGCGCCGATTCGCGCAGGCGTTCGTTCACTGGCGCCCTCCCGGCGTCAGCAGCCGTTCGGCGAGCGCGACCGCGCCGGTCAGCACCAAGCCGAGCAGCGCCGCCATCACCAGCGCCGACCAGATCTGCACCGTGTTGCCGTAGTACGAGCCGGTCAGCAGGCGCGCGCCAAGCCCAGCCTGCGCGCCGGTCGGCAGCTCGCCGACGATCGCACCGACCAGACCGGCCGCGATGCCCACCCGCAGCGACGGGAACAGAAACGGCAGCGACGCCGGCACGCGCAGCTTCCAGAACGTGTCGCGACGCGTCGCCGCGTAGGTGTGCAGCAGTTCCATCTCGATCACGCCGGGCGAGCGCAAGCCCTTGACGAGCGCGACCGCGACCGGGAAGAAGCACAGGTACATCGAGATGATCGCCTTCGGGAACACGCCGGTCATCCCCATGCTGCCGAGGATCACGATGATGATCGGCGCGATCGCCAGCACCGGCACCGTCTGCGACGCGATGATCCACGGGAAGAGGCTGCGGTCGAGCGTGCGCGAGTGCAGACACGCGACCGCGAGCAGCGCGCCGAGCAGCGCGCCCATCGCGAAGCCGAGCAGCGTCGCCGAGCTCGTGACCCACGCGTGGTAGAGCAGGTTGCGCGGCGAATCGAGCGGCCAGCCGACGATCGAATCGAAGAGATCGATCGCGATCTGGTGCGGCGCCGGCAGCACCGGCCGGTCCATCGAGAGCGTGGCGCGGATCAGCTCGCCGGCGCCCCAGCCGGTCTGCAGCGTGCGCTCGATCACCTGCGGCGCGTTCAGCCAGACCGCGGCCGCGTACCAGAGCGCGAGCACGCCGGCAAGCACCGCCGCCACCGGCGCGAGGCGTCGGGACAGGGCCGTCAGCCGCACCGGTTCAGTGGCCGCCATGCCCGTCGTGCAGCGACATCCGCACCCGATGCGCGATCTCGGCGAACTCGGGCGTGTCGCGGACGTCGAGCGTGCGGTCGGCCGGCAGCGTCGACTCGATCACGTCGACGATGCGCCCGGGCCGCGGCGACATCACGACGATCCGCGACGACAGGAACACCGCCTCGGGAATCGAGTGCGTGACGAACACGACGGTGCGCTTGGTGCCGCCCGGCTCGCTGCGCCACAGCTGCAGCAGCTGCTCGTTGAGCCGGTCGCGCGTGATCTCGTCGAGCGCGCCGAACGGCTCGTCCATCATCAGCAGCTTCGGCTCGAAGCCGAGCGCGCGCGCGATCGACACGCGCTGCTGCATGCCGCCCGAGAGCTGCCACGGGTACTTGCCCTCGAAGCCTTTCAGGCCGACGCGCTCGAGGTGGGCGAGGGCGGTGCGCCGCGCCTCGTCTTTCGCGATGCCGTGGATCTCGAGCGGCAGGCAGACGTTGGCGAGCACGGTGCGCCACGGGAACAGCGCCGGCGCCTGGAACACGTAGCCGTAGGCGCGCGCCAGCCGCGCCGCGCGCGCCGATAGGCCGTTGACCTGCACCGTGCCCGAGGTCAGCTGCTCGAGGTCGGCGATCACGCGCAGCAGCGTCGTCTTGCCGCAGCCCGACGGGCCGATCAGCGAGACGAACTCGCCCTCGGCGATCGACAGGCTGACGTGGTCGAGCGCGGTGACGCTGTGCTCGCTCGATGGGTACACGACCGACGCGCCCTGCACCTCGACGCTGGCGAGCAGCGAGATCGGCGCCGGCGCGCTGGGCGCGAGCGAATCGGGGATCGTCGAGACCACCGCGTCAGACCGCGCGCGCCGGGTTGTTCGGGTGCGTCGTCCAGTTCGCGTACTCGCCGCTGACCCACTGGCCGGTGCGCGCGTCGGTCTCGCCGGGCGCGAGCGCGCGCATCGTGATGCACTCGGGCACCGGGCAGACGCTCACGCACAGGTTGCAGCCCACGCACTCGGCCTCGACGACCTCGAAGTGGCGCTGGCCGTTCTTCGCGGCCGTGATCGCCTGGTGCGAGGTGTCTTCGCAGACCACGTGGCAGCGGCCGCACTGGATGCACAGGTCCTGATCGATGACGGCCTTCTCGATGTGGTTCAGGTTGAGCTGGTTCCAGTCGACGATCGAGGGCACCGCGCGGCCGCGGAACGCGTCGATGTTGTGAAAGCCCTTTGCGTCCATGTACTCGGCCAGGCCGCTCGTCATGTCTTGCACGATCCGAAAGCCGTAGGTCATCGCGGCGGTGCAGACCTGCACGTTGCCGCAGCCGAGCGCGATGAACTCGGCGGCGTCGCGCCACGTGCCGATGCCGCCGATGCCCGAGATCGGCAGGCCCGACATCAAAGGCGTGCGCGCGATCTCGGCCACCATCGCCTGCGCGATCGGCTTGACGGCCGGGCCGCAGTAGCCGCCGTGCGAGCCGGTGCCGCCGGTGTTCGGGTGGACCAGCAGCGAGTCGAGGTCGACGCCCATCACCGAGTTGATCGTGTTGATCAGCGAGACGGCATCGGCGCCGCCGCGGTGCGCCGCGAGCGCCGGCGCCTTGATGTCGGTGATGTTCGGCGTCAGCTTCACGATCACCGGCAGCCGGCTGTACTGCTTGCACCAGCGCGTGACCATCTCGATGTACTCGGGCACCTGCCCAACCGCCGAGCCCATGCCGCGCTCGCTCATGCCGTGCGGGCAGCCGAAGTTGAGCTCGACGCCGTCGCAGCCGGTGTCTTCGACGCGCGGCAGGATCGCCTTCCAGGCGTCTTCGGTGCACGGCACCATCAGCGAGACCACGACCGCGCGATCGGGCCAGGTGCGCTTGACGCGCGCGATCTCGTCGAGGTTGACCTCGAGCGGCCGGTCGGTGATCAGCTCGATGTTGTTGAAGCCGATCAGGCGCCGGTCTTGCGAGTACAGCGCGGCGTAGCGCGGGCCGTTGACGTTGACGACCGGCGGGCCGGCCTCGCCGAGCGTCTTCCAGACCACGCCGCCCCAGCCGGCCTCGAACGCGCGGTTGATGTTGTATTCCTTGTCGGTCGGCGGCGCCGACGCGAGCCAGAACGGGTTCGGGCTGCGGATGCCGGCGAAGGTGGTGGCGAGGTCGGCCATGGTTCGGGCTCGTGAAGAGGGGGCTTGCGAAACGACAGGGGCGGCGTCAGGCCGCGAGGCGCCGCGTGCGCGTGAACGGCGCGACGCGCTGGTAGCCGAGCGCGCGGTCGATCGAGTGCGCGGCGATCTTGCCATGCTCGACGGCCTCGACCGTCAGGTCCTGCCCGCCATGCGTGCAGTCGCCGCCGGCCCAGACCTTCGCCATCGTCGTGCGGCCCTCGGGGTCGACCGCGAGCCGGCCGCCGCGCAGCTCGAGCGTGCCGAGCGCCGGGTCGGCGAGCACGAGCGTCTGGCCGATCGCCTTCAACACGGTGTCGGCCTCGAGCGTCCAGTGCTTGCCGGTCGGCACCAGCGCGCCGTGGAGATCGCGCACGCTCGCGAACGTGACGCTCTCGATGTGGCCGCCGGCGAGATCGAGCGCCTTCGGCACGCTCCATTCGCGGATCGTCACGCCGTTGCGCTTCGCCCAATCCTGCTCGTACCGGGAGGCCGGCATGCGCGGCTGGTCGCGACGGTAGACGATCGTCACCTGCTCGGCGCCGAGCTTCTTCGACTGCACCGCGGCGTCGACCGCGGTCATGCCGCCGCCGATCACGACGACGCGCCGGCCGACCGGCAGCGTTGCGAGGTCGCTCGCCTGGCGCAGCCCGGCGATGAACTCGACCGCATTGCCGACGCCGCTCGCGGCCTCGTTGTGCACGCCGAGCGCGTTGACGCCGGCCAGCCCCATGCCGAGGAACACCGCGTCGAACTGCGCGACGAGGTCGTTCAGCCAGACCTGCTGGCCGAGCGCGTGGCCGTGGCGCACCTCGATGCCGCCGATCGACAGCAGCCACGCGATCTCGCGCTGCGCGAAATCGTCGACGGTCTTGTAGCTCGCGAGGCCGTACTCGTTCAGGCCGCCGGCCTTTGGCCGCGCCTCGAACACGACCACATCGTGGCCGAGCATCGAGAGGCGATGCGCGCACGCCAGGCCCGCGGGCCCGGCGCCGACGACGGCGATGCGCTTGCCGGTGGCGACGCCGCGCACGAACATCGGCGGCGCGCCGGGCGCGAACACCGGGTCGGTGGCGTGACGCTGCAGCGCGCCGATCTCGACCGGCTTGTCCTCATTCGTGTTGCGCACGCAGGCCTGCTCGCACAGCACCTCGGTCGGGCAGACGCGCGCGCACATGCCGCCGAAGATGTTGGCCTCGAGGATCGCCTTCGCCGCGCCGCGCTGGTTGCCCTCGCCGATGCGGCGGATGAACGACGGGATGTCGATGCCGGTCGGGCACGCGGTGACGCACGGCGCATCGAAGCAGTAGTAGCAGCGCTCGGCCTCGATCAGCGCCTGCACGTTCGTCAGCGGCGGGTGGGCGTCGGCAAAGTTGTCGGTGTACTGGCACGCGGCGAGGCGGCCGGCCTTGATGTCGGGCAGCGGCATGTTCAGGCGGCTCTCGAGAGATCGCGCAACACCGCATGGGGCGCGTGCAGCCCGGCCTGGCGCTTCAGCGCACCGAACATCGTCGAGAACGCGGGGCGCTTCACGTACTTGCCGGCGCCGCGCTCGGTGCGCAGCTCGCCGTCGATCCAGACGATCTTGCCGCGCGACAGCGTCACCTTCGCCAGGCCCTGCACGTGGCGGCCCTCGAACACGTTGTAGCCGACCTTGCTGAGGCTGCCGGCGGTGGTGATCGTCTTCGTCGCGGCCGGGTCCCAGACCACGATATCGGCGTCGCTGCCGGGCTGGATCGCGCCCTTGCGCGGGTACAGGTTGAAGATCTGCGCGGCGTTGGTCGA
>DATMIN010000628.1:0-5138 GCA_035554275.1 Burkholderiaceae bacterium | reverse complement strand
GACGCGGCCCGCGCCACGGACATGCTCGCGGCACTCGCCGCCGCCGGCGCGCTGGCCGCCGGCGCGGCCGCGCCGAGCACGAGCAACGGGTCGGGCGTGAAGTGCTGGACCAGGCTCATCGTCGTCATCACGACGCCGGCGAACACGTACAGGCTCACCGCCAGGCGCAGGCTGCGCTGCTCGGCCGGCTCGTGATACTTCCAAGACAGCCAGCCGGTCAGGAACAGCAGCGGGCCCATCACCGACGTCGGCACGCGCGGCTCAAGCGGGCCATCGGGCAACAGCCACAGCACGACCGCGGCGATCGCGATCAGCGCGCCGGCCAGCATCAGCAGCGCGCTGAAGATCGGCATCGAGACGCCGCGCCACGCGATCCGCCGCTCGCCGCGCAGGTACAGCGCGACCAGCCCGATCGCCGCCAGCCCGCCGGCGACGCGATACAACAGATCGGCACCGGGGATGAAGCCGAGGCCGATCAGCGCCGCGCAGCTCAGCACGATCGGCCACGCCCGGCCGTACAGCACGATCAGCAGCCCGAGCGCGCCCATCGCGTAACTGAACAGGATGTCGCCTTCCCAGATATAGATATAGTGCACCGCGCCGAACACCGCGAGCGCGAGGATGCGGCGCAGGTACACCTTCGTGAACTCGCGCCCGGCGCGCTCGGCGCGCACCAGCATCACCGCGAAGCCCATGCCGAACAGCAGCGAGAAGATGGTCCAGAACTTGCCCTGAACGAAGTAGGTGATGAACCAGCTCGCGAGCCAGTCGGCACCGGTCAGCTCGCGCGGGATGCCCAGGTTGAAAGTGGCCATCGGGCGGTTGAACCACTCGATGTTCATCAGGAAGATGCCCAGCAGCGCGAAGCCGCGCACCACGTCGAGCGCCTCGATGCGCTGGCCCTCCGCGACGGGAACGAACGGTGCGGGAGGCGGCGGCGGTGCCGCGGGCGGGTCTGTCGCGAGTGCTGCGTCCAAGGCGGGGCTCCTGCAGGGGCGAAATCGGTGGGCGGATCGTGACAGCGCGCGGCGCTGAACGGAAGCCCCATGCGACGAAACGACGAATTCGGCGCTTCGGCCGCACCGCGCCGCGCCAAGGCGGCGCCGCTACTTCAGGCTGCCCGCCAGGAACGCCCGCAGCCGCTCGCTCGCCGGCGCCGCCAGCACCGCGCGCGGGTCGCCTTCTTCCTCGATCACGCCGCGGTGCAGGAACACGAGGTGGTTCGCGACCTCGCGCGCGAACGCCATCTCATGGGTCACGACGATCATCGTGCGGCCCTCGGCGGCGAGGTCGCGGATCACGCGCAGCACCTCGCCGACGAGCTCGGGGTCGAGCGCCGAGGTCGGCTCGTCGAACAGCATCACCTCGGGCTCCATCGCCAGTGCCCGCGCGATCGCGACGCGCTGCTGCTCGCCGCCCGAGAGTTGCGACGGGTACAGCCCGCCGCGGTGCGCGACGCCGACGCGCTGCAGCAGCGCCTGCGCGCGCGCGGTGGCTTCCGCGCGCGGCACGCCGAGCACCCGGCGCGGGGCTTCGGTGACGTTCTCGAGCGCCGTCAGGTGCGACCACAGGTTGAAGTGCTGGAACACCATCGCAAGCCGCGCGCGCAGCCGCTGCAGCTGCTGCGCGTCGGCCGCATGCAGCTCGCCGTGGCGGCCGGCCTTCAGGCGCAGCTCCTCGCCGGCGAGCACGATGCGCCCGGCGTGCGGGCGCTCGAGCAGGTTGATGCAGCGCAGCAGCGTGCTCTTGCCCGAGCCGCTCGAGCCGATCACCGCGATCACGTCGCCGGCGTGCGCCGTCAGGCTCACGCCCTTCAGCACCTCGGTGGCGCCGAAACGCTTGTGCAGACCTTCGACCCGAAGCTTCTCGACCGCCATCGATCAGTCGCTCGACAGCTTGCCGCTGCGCAGCGGCACAGCCCCCGCGACCTTCGCGAGCGCGCGGCCGGCGCGCGCGTAGCGCTGCACCTCGCGCGCGAAGAACAGGCCGTCGGCGCTTGTTGCGACCGGGTGCACCGCGCCCGAGATCGGCTCGATGATCTCGAGCAGCACGTCGCCGGCGCGCACCGTCGCGCCGAGATCGCGCGTGTAGACGACCAGGCCGCTGACCGGCGCCTTCAGCACGTCGGTGCCGGCGAACGGCGTGGCCGCTTCAAGCAGCGGCGGCAGCTCGGGCAGCGGGCCGTCGACCAGGCCGCGGTGCGTGAGGAACGCGATCAGCGCGTCGGCATCGGCCTGCGCCAGCGCATGCGACACGTCGGCGTTGCCGCGCAGCTCGAGCGTCACGCTCAGGCAGCCCATCGGGATCGGATGCATGCCGCGGAAGTGCGCCTCGAGCTGCCACCAGGTCTGCGAGCAGGCCTCGTCGAACGGCTGGTCGCCCGATTCGCTCGCCAGCAGCGACGCGCGTGCGCCGGTCAGCCGCGCCAGCGGCTCGGCCTGCGGCCACAGCGCCGTGCCGGTGTACAGGTGCAGCAGCGATTCGGCGTCGCAGTGCAGGTCGATCACGACCTCGGCGTCGCAGGCCAGGCCGAGCAGCGTCTTGCGTTGGCTCGCGAGTTCGGTCTCTTCCGGCAGCCCGGCCGCGAGCGTGCGCAGCGCGGCGCGCACCACGCGCGCGTTCGCCGCGGCATCCATGCCGAGGCGGCCTTCGAGCAGCGACAGCGCCGGCGCGAACAGCGCGGCGTAGTGGCGGTTGAAGTTCTCACCACTGCCGAGCTCGAAGCGGCCTTCGTTGGCGAGCAGCACGGTCTGGCCGATGCCGATCGGGTTCGCGACCGGCACCACGACGATCTCGCCGCGCAGCCGCCCGGCGCGCTCGAGCGCCTCGAGCCGGCGCCGCAGGTGGTGCGCGACCAGCATCCCCGGCAGCTCGTCGGCGTGCAGCGAGGCCTGGAAGTAGGCCTTGCGGCCGGCGTCGGCCGGGCCGTGGTGGAAGCTGACGATCTCGCGTTGGGTGCCCAGCGGCGAGCCGTGCAGCGGGTGGTGCCGGGTGTGCATCGATGAAGTCCTCAGCGGCGCGGTTGCAGGTAGTCGAGCCAGCGCGCCTCGGCGCGCCGGAACAGCGCGACGAGCACGAAGGTCAGCGCGAGATACGCGAGCGCGGCGGTCACGAACGCCTCGAACGGCAGGTAGGTGCGCGAGTTCATCTCGCGCGCCGCACCGGTCAGGTCGAGCAGCGTCACGATGCTCGCGAGCGAGGTGCCGTGCAGCATCATGATCGCCTCGTTGCTGTAGGCCGGCAGGCTGCGCCGCAGCGCCGACGGCAGCACGATGCGGCGCAGCAGCGTCACGCCGCGCATGCCGTAGGCGCGCGCCGCCTCGACCTCGCCGTGCGGCGTGGCGCGGATCGCACCGGCGACGATCTCGGTGGTGTACGCGCAGGTGTTCAGCGCGAACGCCAGCACCGCGCAGAACCACGCGCTCGACAGCCACGGCCACAGCACGCTCGCGCGCACCGCGTCGAACTGCGCCAGACCGTAATAAAGCAGGAACAGTTGCACCAAGAGCGGCGTGCCGCGGAACAGCCAGGTGTAGAGCGCGACCGGTCGCGCCAGCCACGGCCGATCGCTCGCGCGCAGCACCGCGAGCGGCAGCGCCCCGAGCGCGCCGAACACGAGCGCCAGCGCGAGCAGCGCAAGCGTCGTCAGCAGGCCCGCGCCGTAGGTCGGCAGGCTCTCGGCGATCGCGGCGAGGTTCATGCGACGCTCTTCATGTCGCCACCTTCACGCCACGCGAGACGCGCCGCTCGAGCGCGCGCAGCGCCAGCACCGAGACCGTCGTGACCGCGAGGTACAGCCCGCCAACCGCGCAGTAGAACGTGAACGGCGCACGCGTCGCACCCGCCGCCTGCGAGGCCTTCTGCATCATGTCGTTGAGGCCGATCACCGACACCAGCGCGGTCGACTTCACCAGCACCAGCCAGTTGTTGGTGAACGACGGGATCGCGAAGCGCAGCATCTGCGGCGCCGTGATGCGCCGGAACAGCAGCGCGCGCGACATGCCGAACGCGCGCCCGGCCTCGATCTGCCCGGCCGGCACCGCGAGCAGTGCGCCGCGGAAGGTCTCGGTGAAGTAGGCGCCGAAGATGAAGCCGAGGGTGGCCACGCCGGCGACGAACGGATCGATGTCGACGTAGCCGTGCCCGAGCCGCTGCATCAGCGCGTTGACCGCGATCTGGCCGCCGTAGAACACGAGCAGCATCAGCACCAGATCGGGCACGCCGCGGATCAGCGTGGTGTAGGCGGTCGCCGCGCCGCGCCAGAACGGCGAGGCCGAGAGCTTGGCCGCCGCGCCGGCCAGCCCGAGCAGCAGCGCCAGCGCGAGCGAGGCGAGCGCGACCGAAAGCGTCAGCTGCGCGCCGGCCAGCAGGCTCGCGAGGTAGCCCTGCAGCACGGCGCGAACCTACTTGCCGTAAACGTCGAAATCAAAGTACTTCGCCTGCAGCTTCTGGTAGGTGCCGTTGGCGCGGATCGCCTTGAGCGCCGCGTTCAACTTGCCGCGCAATTCGGTCTCGCCCTTGCGCAGCGCGATGCCGGCGCCGACGCCGAAGAACGCCGGGTCGTCGTAGACCGGCCCGGTGAAGGCGTAGCCCTTGCCGGCCGGCGTCTTCAGGAAGCCGGTGTCGCCGGCCACGCTGTCGACCAGGGTCGCGTCGATGCGGCCCGCGGCGAGATCGAGGAACACTTCGTCCTGCTTGGTGTAGCGCGCAATCGTCGCGCCGGCGAACTTCGCCGTGGCATACCGGTCGTGGATCGTGCTGCGCTGCACGCCGATCTTCTTGCCCTTGAAGCTCGCCGCCGAGCCGTCGATCGCGGTGCCGCTCTTGGCGATCAGCCGCGCCGGCGTCTGGTAGTACTTGTCGGAGAAGTCGACGGCCTTCTGGCGTTCGGGCGTGATCGACATCGACGCGACGATCAGGTCCGACTTGTGGGCCTGCAGCGCCGGGATCATCGCGTCGAAGTCCTGCTGCACCAGCGTGCAGGTCACCTTCATCTCGGCACACACCGCCTGCGCGATGTCGATGTCGAAGCCCTTGATCTGGCCGTCGGGCCCGACCGAGCTGAACGGCGGGTACGCGCCTTCGACGGCGACGCGCAGCGGCGCGGGCTCGGCCGCGCCGGCGAGCAGCGGCAGCGC
>DATMIN010000627.1:0-4002 GCA_035554275.1 Burkholderiaceae bacterium | reverse complement strand
CGACCTGATCGTCAAGCGCGCGTCGCCGCCGAATGCGACCGGCCGCGTCTACGGCGTCGTCTATTCGGGGCTGGACATCGGCCAGGCGATCGCGCCGCTCGTCTTCGGCACGCTGATGGACCACCAGCAGCCGCGCCTCGTGTGGCTCGGCCTCGCGCTGGTGCAGGGCGTGCTGATCGTCAACGCGTTCAACGTGCGCAAGGCGCGCCGCACGAACCTGCAGCCGGCCACGGCATAGCTTGGCCGCGCGGCCTCGGGCCGGCGCCGGGCCGCCCCAAGCGGCCCGAGCACCCGCCCGGCGGGTGGACTCGCGTACCCGCGAGGCCGGGTGCTCCGTTCCTTCAGACCGCGCTGCGGTGGCGCGCGATGCAGGTGTCGAGCACCTCGCCGCCGTCGCGCTGCCACCAGTCCTGCGCCGAGAAGATCTCGACCTCACTGTAGCCGGCGAATCCGGCGGCCTCGACCCAGCCGCGGATGCGCGGGATGTCGATCACGCCGTCGCCCATCATCCCGCGGTCGTTCAGCAGCTCGCGCGTCGGCGTCAACCAGTCGCAGACGTGGAACGCGAGCAGCCGCGCCCGGCCGGCGCGCTCGATCTGCGCCTGCAGCTTCGGGTCCCACCACACGTGATAGACATCGACGGCGACACCGAGCGCGCCGGATTTCGACGGGTCGAGCGCATCGCACAAGTCGAGCGCCTGCTCGATCGTGTTGACGCAGGCGCGGTCGGCCGCGTACATCGGGTGCAGCGGCTCGATCGCGAGCGGCAGGCCGACGCTCCTCGCGTACTCGAGCGTCGCGGCGATGCCGTCGTGAACCTCGGCGCGCGAGCGCGCGAGATCCTTGTGCGCGGCGCGGCCGTCGAGCGCGCCGGGCAGCGCGCCGACCACCAGCACGAGGCACGCGGCGTCGAGCGTCTTCGCCTCGTCGACCGCGCGGCGGTTGTCGTCGAGCGCGGCCTTCAGGCCGGCGGCGTCGGCGGCCGGGAACATGCCACCGCGGCAGTAGCCCGAGAGCTGCAGGCCGGTGTCGCGAACGAGTGCGGCGACGCGTTCGAGCCCGACCGCCGCGACCTGATCGCGCCACGGCGAGATCGCGCGAATGCCGCGCCGCGCGCACTCTTCGACGATGCGGTCGAGCGGCCACTGCGCGCGCACGGTCGCGGTGTTGATCGAGAGCCAGCGGTGATCGGCCGAGAAGTCGCGCACGTCTTGGTGTCTCTTCAGGCGTCGACGCCGTGCAGCGCGAGCAGCTGCGTCATGCGCCGCGCCGCGAGCTCGGGCCGCTCGATCAGCCCGGCCGCGTCGGCAAGGCGGAACAGCTCGGCCAGGTGCACCAGCGAGCGCGTGCTCTGCTGCCCGCCGACCATCGTGAAGTGGCGCTGGTGGCCGTTCAGCCACGCCATGAAGACGACGCCGGTCTTGTAGAAGCGCGTCGGCGCCGCGAAGATGTGGCGCGACAGCGGCACCGTCGGCGCGAGGATCGCGTGGAAGCGTGCGGCGTCGCCCGCCGCGAGCGCCGCGAGCGCCGCGTTCGCGGCCGGCGCGATCGCGTCGAAGATGCCGAGCAGCGCGTCGCTGTGGCGGTGGTTCGGCGCCGTGCCCGCGCCGTCGCCGGCGATCAGCTCAGCGTAGTTGAAGTCATCGCCGGTGTACATGCGCACGCCCTGGCCGTCAGGCCCGCCGATGCTCGGCAGGCGGCGGCGCATCGCGATCTCCTTGTCCTTGTCGAGCAGCGAGATCTTGATGCCGTCGACCTTCGCCGCGTTTGCCTCGATCACCGCGAGCGCGGTGGTCATCGCCGCGTCGGCGTCGGCGTGGCCCCAGTAGCCTTTCAGCGCCGGATCGAACATGTCGCCGAGCCAGTGCAGGATCACCGGCTGCCGCGCCTGGCGCAGCACGCGGTCGTAGACGCGCTCGTAGTCGGCCGGGCTCTTGGCCACCTTCGCGAGCGCGCGGCTCGCCATCACGATCAGCTGGCCGCCGAGCGCCTCGATCGCTTCCATCTGCGCGTCGTAGGCGCGGATCACGTCGTCGACGCTCGTCACCGCCGCCGGGTCGAGGTGGTCGGTGCCGCAGCCCGAGGCGACGCGCGCGCCCGGCACGTCGCGCGCGGCGTCGAGCGAGCGGCGGATCAGCTCGAGCGAGGTCGGCCAATCGAGCCCCATGCCGCGCTGCGCGGTGTCCATCGCCTCGGCCACGCCGAGGCCGAGCGACCACAGGTGGCGGCGGTAGGCGATCGTCGCGTCCCAGTCGACCGCGCACTGCAGCCACGGGTCGATCGCGGCGCGCGGGTCGGCCACCACGTGCGCGGCCGAGTACGCGATGCGGTTGAAGCGCGTGCCGGGCGGCGCGGTCGCGATCGGTGCGGCGTCGCGCAGTGTGTAGCGCTGCAGGCCGCCACCGGTGGTGGGCAGGGTCAGCACGAGGCTCATCGCACCTGCCTCAAAGTGCGAGCGCGGGCACGTCGATCCAGCGCCGCTCCTTCCAGCTCTGCAGCGCGGCCTCGACCAGCTGCACGCCCTTCGCGCCCTCGGGCAGCGTCCATCGGTACGGCGCGTCTTCGGCGACGTGGCGGATGAAGTGCTCCCACTGGATCTTGAAGCCGTTGTCGTAGACCATCGAGTCGGGCACGTCCTGCCACTGGTCGAAGAAGTTCATCGTCTGCTTGACGTCGGGGTTCCAGACCGGCCGCGGCGTCGTCACGCGCGACTGCGCGCGGCAGCTCGTCAGGCCCGCCACCGCCGAGCCGTGCGTGCCGTCGACGTGGAAGGTGACGAGGTCGTCGCGGCGCACGCGTGTGGCCCAGCTCATGTTGATCTGCGCGACGATCGGCTCGCCGTCGTGGCCCTTCAGCTGCACGGTCGCGTAGGCGGCGTCGTCGGCGCTCGCGTCGTAGGGCTGGCCCGATTCGTCCCAGCGCTTTGGGATGTGCGTCGCGCCGAGGCACGAGACCGACTGGACCTCGCCGAACAGGTGGTCGAGCACGTAGCGCCAGTGGCACATCATGTCGAGGATCATCCCGCCGCCGTCTTCCTTGCGGTAGTTCCAGCTCGGCCGCTGGATCGGCTGGAGGTCGCCCTCGAACACCCAGTAGCCGAACTCGAGCCGCAACGACAGCATGCGGCCGAAGAAGCCGGCGCGCTTGAGCATGTCGAGCTTGCGCAGCCCGGGCAGGAACAGCTTGTCCTGCACCGCGCCGTGCTTCAGGCCGGTGCGGCGGTTCGCCTCCTGCGCGAGCCGCGCGATCTCGACCGCCTCGTTCAGATTCGTCGCGATCGGCTTCTCGCAGTAGACGTGCTTGTCGGCGTGGATGGCTTTCGCGAGCAGCGTCGGCCGCATCTGTGTGGTGCCGGCGTCGAAGAACACCGTGTCGTCGCGGTTCGCGAGCGCGGCGTCGAGGTTCGTGCCCCAGCGCGCGATGCCGTGGGCGCGCGCCAGCGCCTCGATCTTCTCGGCGTTGCGGCCGATCAGGATCGGATCCGGCATCACGCGGTCGCCGTTGCCGAGCAGCACGCCGCCCTCGTTGCGGATCGCGACGATCGAGCGGATCAAATGCTGGTTCATGCCCATGCGGCCGGTGACGCCGTGCATGATCAGACCGAGTCGTTGGGTGGGCATGAGAGTGCTTCCTGTGGTCAGAGCGTCAAGGGGAGGGTGGCGCGCCAGTCGGGATCGGCGCGGTGCGCGAAGCCGGCGGCGAACAGCGAATCGAGCTCGATCGCGCCGGCGCGGATGCGCAGCTGCGCCGCGCCGCCGTCGCGCCATTCGTAGGGACTGTAGAGATCGGGGTGGGCGTCGGCGAACGCGCGCTGCTCGGCTGCCGGCGCCTCGCCGAAGCCGCGCCCGTAGTGGTGGCCGTTGCGCTCGGCGTGATCGAGGCCGAGCAGCGCGGCGAGCGCGAGATCCTGCTGGACCGCGAGGCCGGCTTGGCAGGTCAGATCCTCGGCCGACATGAACCACGTTGCGGTTTCGGGAACTTCGAGATTCCAGCGCTCGCAGC
>DATMIN010000626.1:0-13433 GCA_035554275.1 Burkholderiaceae bacterium | reverse complement strand
CGCGCGCGGCGACTTCGGCTTCCTCGGCCTGATCGGCTCGAAGACGAAGCGCCAGCGTTTCGTGCACCGGTTCGAGCAGCGCGGCCTCGCGCCACAAGTGATCGCGCGGATGACGTGCCCGATCGGCGTCGAGGGCGTCGCGGGCAAGGAGCCCGAGGTGATGGCCGTGGCGATCGTCGCGCAACTGCTGCAGCGCCTGCCGCAGGGCTCATGAACACCCCCGGCCCGGCACCCGCCAACGCGCCGCCGGGCTACCGCACGAAGCAGGACCTAGTCGCGATCCGCGGCATCGACGCGCTGCTGATCTGCTCGCTGCTCGATCGCCAGCAGCACGCCGACCCGCTCGGCGAGGCCGAGGCGCTCGGCATCTCGAGCGCGGCGTGGCCGCTGTTCGGGCAGCTGTGGGCCTCGTCGCTGCAGCTCGCCGCGCTGATGGGCGAGCGGCCGCTGGTGGCGCACGAGCGCGTGCTCGAGGTCGGCTGCGGCCTCGCGCTCGCAAGCCTGGTCTCGCACCGCCGCGGCGTCGACGTAACCGCCTCGGACTGCCACCCGCTCGCCGCCACGTTCCTGCTCGAGAACCTGCGCCTGAACGCGCTGCCGCCGCTGCCGTACCGGCACGGCCACTGGTCGGCGGCGCCGCTGCTGGCGGTGGGCGTTGAAACGCCGCTGCGCGCGGCGGTGCCGGACCGGCCGATCGTCGAGGGGCTCTTCGGCCTGATCATCGGCAGCGACGTGCTCTACGAGCGCGACGACGCCGGCGTGCTCTCGGCCTTCATCGACCGCCACGCCAACCCCGACGCGCAGGTGCTGATCGTCGACCCCGATCGCGGCAACCGCGCCGCGTTCAATCGCCGCATGGCGGCCGCCGGGTTCGTGCTCGAGCAGACGACGCTCGGCGGCGGCGCGGTCGGCGTCGGCGCGTACCGCGGGCGGCTGCTGAGCTATCGGCGCGGGGTGGGCATGGGCGTACTGCGCGCGTAGGCGGCCCACGCCGCACCGATCTCGCGGTGGTGCGGCACCTGCTGCAAGAACGCCTCGCGAACCTCCGCCTCGGCGATGCGCTCGGCCTGCGCGGTGAGCGCCGTGTGTGCGCGCGCGAGCCACGCGTCGGCACGCGCGTCGCCGGCCGCGGCGAGCGCGCGGTGGCAGCTCAGCTCGATCAGGCGCGGGAACTCGCTGCCTTCGAGCAGCGAGGCGTCGGCGCCGGCCGCGAGCAGCGGCGCGAGCGCCTGCAGCGCCGCGGCCGCGTCGCCCTGCGCGAGCGCGACACGCGCCTGCCCGGCCGCGGCATCGAAGCGGTAGGGGCTGTCGATCGCGGCGGCGCCGTCGTGCGCGTCGCGAAACGCCTGTGCCGCCGCGGCTTCGCGGCCGAGCGCGAGTTCCGCATCGCCGAGCCGGCACAGCGCCGCGGCGTGCTGGTCACGCGCCTGCATCTCGACGGCGGTTTCGAGCGCGGCATGAGCGTGCACCAGCGCGAGCGCGTCGTCGCCCTGCCAGTGCGCCAGCGTCGACAGCGCGCACAGCGGGCTGACTTCGAGCGCGCGGTCGCCGTTGGCGCGGATCAGGCGCAGCCCCTCTTCCAGCTCGCTGCGGGCGCGCGCGAAATCGCCGAGGCCGAGCCAGCCGGCGCCGATGTTGCCGCGCGCGATCGCCTCGTTGCGGCGATTGCCGGCGGCGCGGTAGGCGGCGAGCGACTGCTGGTCGAAGCGCAGTGCGCCGACCTCGTCGTCGAGCATGCCGGCGATCACGCCGAGCGCGTTCAGGCACGAGCCCTCGACCCAGTGCAGCGCGAGCGCGCATGATTGCGCGAGCGCGTCTTCGGCGATCGCGCGGCCCTCGGCCGGGCGGCCCTGGAACGCGAGCGCCATCGCCAGCATGCGCTGCGCGATCAGGCCGATCGGCGCGTCGCCGGCGCGGCCGGCCGATTCGATCGCCGCGCGCGCCGCGGCTTCCATCGCCGGGTGGTCGGCGATGCGGTGGCTCCAGGCGCTGAGGCGCCACGCCGCGTGCGCGCGCCGGCGGTCGTCGCCGAGCGTGTCGGCGAGCGCGGCCATCGCGTCGATGTCGGCGCGCTGCGCGGCGCGCTCGCCCTGCATGTCGAGCGTGACCTCGCGCGCCTCGAGCAGGCGCCAGCGCAGCGGCCGGGCCGGCGCCTCGGGCAGATCGGCGAGCAGGGCGAAGGCGCGCTGCGTGTGCTCGAGCACGGCCTCGTGGGCGAGCCGCGTGGTCGCGTGCTCGGCGGCGCGGGCGTGGAACTCGGCGGCGTTGCCGGCGTCGCCGGCGAGCTCGAAGTGGCGCGCCGCCGCGGCCAGAAAGTCGTTCGCGCGCAGCCCCGCCTGCGCCGCGAGCCAGTGCGCGAGCTGGCCGTGCAGTTGGCGCTTGGTGCGCTTGAGCACCGTCGCGTACGTCACCTGGTGCAGGATCTGGTGCTTGAACGCGTACTCGCGCAGCTCGTCGTCGTCACCGCTCGCCGCCGCGCGCGGCAGCGCGAGCTCGCGGCGCACCAGCGCCGGCAACGTGTGGCCGGCGTCGTCGTTCAGCGCGAGCAGCGCGCGGTCCCAGAACACCGCGCCGATCACGCTGGCCTGCTGCAAGGTGACGCGCTCCGGCTCGGGCAGGCTGTCCAGGCGCGCCTGCAGCACGCCGGTCAGCGTGGCCGGCACCTGCGTCAGCAGCAGGCGCTGCGCGTCGACGCGCCACGGCTCGCCGGTCTCGATCGCGCCCTGGTCGATCAGCATCTTGACCAGCTCTTCCATGTAGAACGGGTTGCCCTCGGCGCCGCCGATCACCAGCTCGCGCAGCGCGGCCGGCACCTCGGGCAATTTCTTCAGCAGCTCATGGGCGAGCGCGCGACTCGAGCCGCGGCCGAGCGGTGTGAGGTCGATGCGCGTGTGCAGCCGCTCGGCGCACCAATGCGCGCGGCGCTCGAACAGCGCGGGCCGGCAGAACGCGAGCATCAGCATCGGCACGTCGCGGTCGACCTCGGCGAGGTAGGCGAGGAAATCGAGGCTCTCGCTGTCGGCCCAGTGCAGGTCTTCGAGCTCGAGCACGACCGGGTTGGCGTGGCGCGCGCTGAGCCGGCGAAAGAGCTGCGCGGCGGCGTGGAACGCGCGGTTGCGGATCTGCCGCGGGTCGTCGAGGATGCCGCGCAGGTGCGGGCTGTCGCGCCACTCGATGCCGATCAGGTGGCCGAGCAGGTGCGCGTGGCCCTGCGCCAGCTCGGCACCGTCGTCGTCGATGAACAGCGGCGCGACGCCGTGCTCGAGCTTGGCGCGCGCCACGTCGAGCGCGTCGTCATCGGCGATCTGGAAGCGCCACGCGAGGATGTCGCGCAGCAGCCCGAACGGCTGGCCCTGCGTCTGCGGCGTGGCGCGCGCGCGGAAGATCAGCACCGCCTCGGGCCGCTCCTCGCTCCAGGCCTCGAACTCGTGCAGCAACCGGCTCTTGCCGATGCCGGCCTCGGCGACGACCGTGACGGCCGCGAGCCGGCGCTCGTCGAACAGGCGTCGGTGCGCGAGCTGCAGCGCCTCGAGCTCGGCGTCGCGGCCGATCATCCTTGTTTCCACGCCCTCGATGCCGCGCGTGCCGATGCGGAACGAGCGCGGCTTCACGCCGGTGACGAGATGGCTGCGCACCGGCTCGTCGACGCCCTTGACCGCGAGCGGCGCCTGGTGCTCGACCTCGAACATCCCGCGCACCTGCGCATACGTGGCGTGGCTGATGCGCAGGCCGCCGGGCGGCGCGCTCTGCTCCATGCGCGCGGCGATGTTGACCGCGGTGCCGCGGATCGCGCCGTCGGCATCGACGACACCACCGCCGAGCAGCACCGCGCCGGTGTGCGCTCCGATGCGCACGTTCAGCCCGTCGTGACCGTGCGCGGCGCGCACCTCGGCGCCGAGCGCGCGGCCGAGCTCGAGCAGCGCGAGGCCGCAGCGCACCGCGCGCTCGGCGTCGTCTTCGCGCGCCTCGTCGGCGCCGAACACCGCGAGGATGCTGTCGCCGGCGTACTGCAGCACGCGGCCGCGGTGCGCGCCGACAATCGACGTGCCACGCGCGAGCGCGTCGTCCATCACCGCGGCGATCGCCTCGGGGTCGAGCCGCTGGCTCAGGCGCGTGAAGCCGACGACATCGAGGAACAGGATCGTGACCTGGCGCAGCCGCTGAGCCGGCGCGTCGGCCGCGGTATCGCCGCTGAGCGCAGCCAGCTGCGCGCGCAGCGGCGCGAGCGCCAGCTCGACCACCGCATCGCCGAGCTGCGGCCGTTGCGCCTCGATGACCGCGATCGCGCTGCGAAGTTGATCGGCATCGGAAGACATTGCCGAAAGGCTACAGGAAGCCCGTCGACAGCCACGGCAGCGCCGCCACGACCGCGACACCCGCGAGCAGCGCGAGCAGGTAGCCCGCGATCGGCCGGATGCCGCGATCGGGATGCACGCGAGCGATCGCGCAGGCCGCGTAGTAGCCGACGCCGAGCGGCGGCGCGAACAGGCCGAGGCCCATCGACAGCACCACGACCATCGCGTAGTGGACCTCGTGGATGCCGAGCTGGCGCGCGATCGGGAACAGCAGCGGCCCGAACAGCACGACCGCCGGGATGCCCTCGAGCACCGAGCCGAGGACGACGAACGCGAGCACCGACACCGCGAGGAACATCGGCCGCCCGCCCGGCAGCGCCGCCATGCCGTCGGCGAGCCAGCGCGAGAAGCCCGATTGCGTCAGGCCCCAGGCCATCGCGGTGGCGGTGCCGATGATCAAGAGGATCGCGCCCGAAAGCGCCGCGGTCGCGACCAGCATCGGCCCGAGCCGGCGCCAGTCGAACTGGCGATACACCGCGAGGCCGGCGACGATCGCGTACGCGATGCCGAGCGTCGACACCTCGGTCGCGGTCGCGACGCCCTCGACGACCGCGGCGCGGATCACGAATGGCAGCGCGAGTGCCGGCACCGCGACGACGAAGAGCTTCACGACACCGGCCCACGGCGTGCGCTGCACGCCGGCCAGATCTTCGCCGCGGCTGCGCCACGCGACCACCGCGCACAGCACCAGCCCGAGCACCGCGGCCGGCAGCAGCCCGCCGGTGAACAGCGCCGCGATCGACACGCCGGTGACCGAGCCGATCGTGATCAGCACCAGGCTCGGCGGCACCGTCTCGGTCTGCGCGCCGGTGGCGGCGAGCAGCGCGACCAGTTCGCCGTCGTCGGCGCCGCGCGCCTTCATCTCGGGGAAGAGGGCCGGCGCGACCGCGGCCATGTCGGCCGCCTTCGAGCCCGAGATGCCGGAGACGAGGTACATCGCGCCGATCAGCACGTACGACAGCCCGCCGCGCACGTGGCCGAGCAGACCGGCGAGGAACGCGACCATCGCCTTGGCCATGCCCGTCATCTCGATCAGCAGGCCGAGGAACACGAACAGCGGCACCGCGAGCAGGATCAGGTGCGACATGCCTTCGTCCATGCGCCCGACGATCACCGGCAGCGGCGTGCCGGTGGTCAGCGCCAAGTAGCCGAAGGTGCCGAGGCCGAATGCGAACGCGATCGGGATGCCGGCGAGCACGCAGCCCGCGGCGACGCCGACGAAGAAGATCAGCAGGTTGAGGCGCCCCAGCCCGTCGAACAACGGCCGCGCGAACCAGAACGCCGCGGCCAGCGCCGCGACCAGCGCGAGCGCCTGCCACGCGTGCTTGCCCGGCGCGAGGCGCAGCAGCCGCAGGATCGTGAACAGCGCCATCAGCGCGACCCCGGCCGGCAGCGCGAACGCGCGCCAGCCGTTGCTGATCTCGAGCGCCGGGGTCGTGATCGCGCGCTCGTCGCTCGCGTACTCCCACGCCGGCCACGCGAGCAGCGCGAGGAACGCGAGTCCGGCCGCGAGCGCGACCGCCTCGAGCAGCGCGCGCCGCTCGGGCCGGCAGGCGCTGACGAGCGCCGTCATCCGCATGTGCTCGCCGCGCCGCAGCGCGACCACCGCGCCGAGCATCGCGAGCCACAGGAACAGCAGCGACGCGAGCTCGTCCGACCACACCAGCGGCTTGTGCCACACGAAGCGCGCGAGCACGCCGGCGAGCAGCACGCCGATGTCGGCCAGCACCAGCAGCCCGGCCGGCACCTCGACGAGCCAGCCGAGCGCCGCGTCGACGCGCGCCAGCGCGTCGTGCGCCGGACCTTGCCGCGCCGGCTCGCCGCGCTCGGGCGCGGCCGGCGCGCCCGCCGTGTTCAACCGAGCTTGCCCGCGCTGCGCTCGAGCAGCGCCCAGGCCTCGTCGCCGAACTTGCCCTTCCACTCGGCGTAGAAGCCGGCCTTCTTCATCTGCTCGCGGAAGCTGTCGGACTTCGGCTGGTTGAACGCGAGGCCCTTGTCGGCCAGCTCCTTCTGCAACCCGGCGTTCAGCGCGGCCACGTCGGCGCGCTCCTTCACGGCCGCGGCGTTGACGTTCTTCGCGACGATCGCGCGCAGGTCTTCGGGCAGCTTCTCCCACGCCTTCTTGTTGGCGAGGAACCAGAAGCCGTCCCACATGTGGTTCGTGACCGAGCAGTACTTCTGCACCTCATAGAGCTTCGCGGTCGCGATCACCGCGAGCGGGTTTTCCTGACCCTCGACCACCTTGGTCTGCAGCGCCGAATACACCTCGGCGAAATTGATCGACGCCGGCGCCGCGTCGAGCGCCTTGAACATCGAGGTCCACAGCGGCGACGGCGGCACGCGGATCTTCATGCCCTTCAGGTCGGCCGCGCTCTGCACCGGCCTGGTCGACGAGGTGATCTGGCGAAAGCCGTTGTCCCAGATCTTGTCCATCGCGACCAGGCCGGCCTTGTCGATCTGCGCGCGGATGTGCGCGCCGAGTTCGCCGTCCATCGCCTTCCAGACCGTGTCGTAGTCGGGGAACGCGAAGCCGATGCCCGAGATCGACGCGGCGGGCACGAGCGTGGCGAGGATCAGCCCCGACAGCGTGAAGAACTCGACCCCGCCCGAGCGCAGCTGGCTCAGCATGTCGGTGTCGCCGCCGAGCTGGTTGTTCGGGTAGATCTGGATGTCGACGCGGCCCTTGGACTCGGCGCGGATCGCGTCGACCATCTCCTTGGCCCGCAGGTTCATCGGGTGCGTGACCGGCAGGTTGTTCGCGTACTTGTATGTGAACTCCGCCTTCTGCGCGAACGCGTGTCGCATGGGCAGCGCCAGCATGGCCACCGCTGAGCCCCCGCGCAGGACGGTTCGACGTGAGTTGTTCATGAGTTGTCTCCCAACAGAATCAAAGAACGGTCAGTGTTCGACGAGTCAGCTGATGAAGTTCGTCAACAAGTTGTTGAACTTGGCCGGATTCTCTATGAACATGAAATGCGAGTCGCCCTCGCCGGGCTGGAAGATGGTGACTTGCGCGCCCGCGATCTGGGTAGCGTTCCACAGGATGCACTTGTACGGGACGATGCTATGGACGCCCCCGATGAACAAGGTGGGGGCTTGAATGCGCGGAATGGTCGCACGCCAATCCTGGTGGCAATGGTTGTACACCATGTCCGCGGCCATTTGACGCGGCATCTTCAGGTTCAGCTGATAGATCCATTCGAACTGATACGCAGGCATCTGGGCCGTCACCATCGACTGCAAGAACGCCCTGGTCGTCGCGTTCCCGTCCGGGCCGGTCAGTCCGTTGTAGGTCGCTGTGACACTGTCCGGCGTGAAGATGGCCCCGGAGTTCTCGAGGGTCTGCGCCGACCAGGCAGGATTGGCTGTCAGGAACGAAGCCTGGTCGCAAAAGACGTACTTGGCGACGCGATGTGACCCGAACAATTGGAAGTGGCACCACAGCACGGAGCAACCCATCGAGTGGCCGAGGATCGTCACATCCTTCAACTCCAGCGCGTGCAGCACGTCGTAGACATCTCGGGCGAGACGCTCGATCGTCAATCCATGCGGCACCTTCTCCGAGTCACCATGGCTGCGCATGTCGATCGCGATCACGCGGTAGGTATTGGCCAGTCCTTCGAGCTGATACTTGAACTGTTCCGCGGTCTGCGACCAGCCCGGAATCATGACGAGCGTCTTCGGGCCCTTGCCGGCTTCGAGGTAGCTCAGCGTGACGCCGTCGCTGACCTTGGTGAACCGTTGCTTGATGGCCGTGGAGTCCTTGTCCGCAGGTGCGGCGGAAGTACCCATCGGGATCAATGCCATTGCGCCGGCAGCACCCATGACCGTGCGGCGATTGAGTTGGAAGTCGAAGTCCATGATTGGCGTCTCCTGTGGAATTTGAAAGTCCCGTTCGCTTCGCGATGCGCCTGAGCGCAGACGTCGAGCGGCTTTGAGCTTATCGATCGCACCCACGCGCGGCGCGCTCCTGCGTGCCAGGCATCCGGCCGCTTCGTGTCAAGCTGAAGAGACCGCGTTTGCACCATTGCCACGGCATGCGATTGGGAGAAAACTACGGCCGCGACGATGCCTCAGAGCCATCGGAGGAGACACCGGATGAGAGCCCTGCTTAGCCATTCGACGGACGACGTCGATCCAGATCAACGGGTTCGGCATTGGCGCGAAGCCATTCATGACGCGGTCATCGAGATGGAGTTGCTGCCGAATCAGCGAAGCGACTTCTTCAGCCGAATCGATCTGTGTCCGATGCCGAACATCGTCCCGCATCGGGCGGTCGGGTCGCCACAAAGGATCTCCCGAAGCCGCTCCGAGATCGGCCACGGCAACAAGAACACGTACTACCTTATCTCGCAATCCCGGGTGCCTTGGTACTGCGAGCACGCGGGAATGGAACACCTCGTCAAACCCGGGGAGTCGGTGCTGGTCGACTCGCGCATTCCGTACACCTTCAAGTTCGAACAGGGCCTCGACGATCTGTCGGTCGAGTTGCCGGTGGAGTGGGTCGAGCGGTGGTTACCCGATCCGCGGCGGGTCATCGGTCGGCCTCTGCCCGCGGCCAGCGGCTGGGGCCTCGCGCTGCGCGGTGCGAAGGAGGCTTTGGCGCCCAGCGAACTCGTCGCGCTCCCGGTACCGGACGAACTCCTCGAGGATCAGCTTGGCGCGCTGCTGGCCCTGGCCAGCGGAGCGCAGATCGACGTGGCGCACACGGACCATGAACTCTACGATCGCTGCGTCGCGCACATCCGTCAATGGCTGTCCAGGCCGGGCCTGGTCGCGTCTGAGGTCGCGGCCGCCTGCGGCGTGTCACTGCGTACCATGCATCGGACGTTCGCCGCGGAAGATCACACATTCGCGGGCGTGCTGATGCGGTCAAGAATCGATGACGCTGCGCGAATGCTTGCCGATCCGCGTTTCCGGCTTGTGACGGTCGCCGAGATCGGAAGGCGCTGTGGCTTTTCGGATCCGTCGCACTTTGCGCGCCAATTCCGTAGATTGCGAAACACGGGGCCTCGACAGTTCCGCAATTCGTTGTCACTCTGAACGGGCGCGAGCGGGCTCGCCGCGCCTACCCCTCTTCGCCTGAGTACAAGCCCTGAGAACGACCATGACCTCGAACAACGCATCGGCGCCCGTCGCCTTCGTCACCGGCGGCGCCCGCGGCATCGGCCTGGGGGTCGGCCGCTGGTTCCTCGCGCACGGCCACCGCATCGCGCTGATCGACATCGACGGCGCCGAACTCGCGCGCGCCGCGGCCGCGCTCGACGAGCCGCAGCGCGTCTTCGCGCGGCCATGCGACGTGTCGAAGCCGGATCAGGTCGACGCCGCCGTGGCCGCGGTCGAGGCGCGCTTCGGGCGCATCGACGCGCTCGTCAACAACGCCGGCGTCGCGGTGTTCAAGCCGATCGGCCAGACCTCGTTCGAGGAATGGCGCCACGTGCTCGGCACCAACCTCGACGGCGCGTTCCTGTGCACGCAGGCCTGCGTGCCGGCGCTGCTGCGCGCGGGTGGCGGAAGCGTCGTCAACATCGCGTCGATCTCGGGTCTGCGCGCGAGCACGCTGCGCGTGGCCTACGGCACCAGCAAGGCGGCGCTGATCCACCTGACGAAGCAGCAGGCCGTCGAGCTCGGCAACGCCGGCATCCGCGTCAACGCCATCGCGCCGGGGCCGGTCGACACCGAGATGGCCAAGCTCGTGCACAGCGTGGCGATCCGCTCCGACTACCACGACGCGATCCCGCTGAACCGCTACGGCAGCGTCGAAGAGATCGCGCAGGCGGTCGGCTTCCTGTGCAGCGCCGACGCGAGCTTCGTCAACGGCCAGGTGCTCGCGGTCGACGGCGGTTTCGACGCCGCCGGCGTCGGCCTGCCGACGCTGCGGCGCGCCGGCGCAACCCTGACAATGCCGGCTGCGCCACCTTCACCGCCCCTCGCTCATGGATGACCCCACCCCGCCGCCCAAGCCGCCGCTGCCCAACCATCTGTCGGTCGACCCGAAGAGCCCGCATCACATCGCCGCGGTGTTCGAGCACGAGATCGGCATCCGCCTCGACGGCAAGGAGCGCTTCGACGTCGAGGAATACTGCATCGCCGAAGGCTGGGTCAAGGTGCCCGCGCCGCGCGCGCTCGACCGCCGGGGCAAGCCGCTGATGATCAAGCTGAAGGGCCGGGTCGAGGCGTTCTACCGGTGATGTAAGACGAACAAGCGACCCTCGAGCGCCCGATGGCGAAACTGCACTTCCGCTACGCGGCGATGAACGCCGGCAAGTCGACCGCGCTGCTGCAGGTCGCGCACAACTACGAAGAGCGCGGCATGCGCGTGCGGCTGTTCACCGCCGCGCTCGACGTGCGCGCCGGCAAGGGCGTGATCGCCTCGCGGCTCGGCCTGTCGCGCGAGGCCGACACGTTCGGCGCCGCCACCGAGTTCACGGCCGACGGCCTCGGTGCCGGCCTCGCGTGCCTGCTGATCGACGAGGCCCAGTTCCTCACGCCGGCGCAGGTGCGCCAATTGCACCGGCTCGCGCATGTCGATGGCATCCCGGTGATCTGCTACGGCCTGCGCAGCGACTTCCGCGCCGAGGCCTTCCCCGGCTCGGCCGCGCTGCTGACGCTGGCCGACGACATCGAGGAGATGAAGTCGGTCTGCGCGTGCGGGCGCAAGGCGACGCTGAACCTGCGCATCGACGCGCGCGGCCAGCGCGAGCGCGAGGGCGAGCAGATCGCGATCGGCGGCAACGAGCGCTACCGCGCGATCTGCCCGCGCTGCTGGTACCAGGACGACGAGCTCGGGCCCGACGCGGCGCCGGGGCTGTTCGCGTAGGACAGCGCGCGCCAGCCACACATGCCGTTACCCCGGAGGGGTCAACGACGGGTCATGCAGGGCGTTGTTGGAAGGTGCGTGTCTCACGCACGCCCCGACAAGGAGTCAGGCATGTTCCGTCCCCTCTCGATCCTCTTCGCCGCCGGCGTCGCGCTGTTCGGTGCGACGGCGGCCCACGCGGGCACGCACTGGTCCGTCGGCATCAATCTGCCGGTGCCGGGCGTGATCATCGGCGGCAACGGCGGCGGCTACTACCGCGATGCCGAACCGGTCTACTACGAGCAAGCGCCGAGCGTGCGCTACGCGCCGATCCCGGTCTACGGTGCGCCGTCCTACGAGCCGCGCCGCGAGTGGTACGGCGACCGCGGCGGCCGCTGGGAGCGCCACCGCGAGTGGGAACGCGCCCGCTTCGAGCGTTCGCGTGACGGCCGCGATGGCCGCGGCGAACGCTGGAACCGCGGCGACGACCGCCGTGGCAACGACCACCGCCGCGACGACGGCGACGGCCGCCGCGGGCACCGCGACTGAGCGCTGAGGCGCGCCGACGCGCGCGCCGCTACAACTGCTCGACCGGCACGAACGGCGCGAGGAGCCACGACTTGATGCGCAGCCACGCGGTCGAGTCGGGCTCCTCGGTCAGCACGGTTTCCTTCTCGCCGTCGTTGCTGACCCACTCGAGCCCATGGCCGTTGCCGCGCAGGCGCACGCGGTAGGCGCTTTGCAGCCGGTCGATGTCGATCACGCGCAGCAGCTCGCGCGCGAGTTGCGGGTTCGTCACCACCGCGCCGAGTTCGGTGTTGATGCTGGCCGAGCGCGGGTCGAGGTTCATCGAGCCGATGAACAAGGCGGTGCGGTCGATCACCGCGAGCTTCGCGTGCAGCCGGCCGAGCGACTGGCCGAACAGGAACGGCCGCTTGTTCAGCTTCAGGCGCGAGCCGCTCAGCTCGTACAGCTCCACACCCATGCGCAGCAGTTCCTCGCGGTGCGCGGCGTAGCCGATGTGCACCACCGGCTCGTCGGTCGACGCGAGCGAGTTCGTCATCACCGCCACGCTGACGCCACGGCTGCGCAGCTCGCGCAGCATCGCCAGGCTCAACTCGCCGGGCACGAAGTACGGTGACGACATTACCACCTCCTTCTTCGCCTGGCGGATCACCTCGAACAGGTTGTAGGTGACGCTGGTGTCGAGCGGCTCGCCGCCGACCTGGCTGTCGAACGGCTTGTCGGGGTGGTCGGCGAACACGAACGCGTCGCCCCAGATCAGCCCGAGGCGGCCGCCGTCGAGGTCGTCGGCGACCGGCCCGTAGCCGAGGATGTCGTTCGACGGCAGCTCGTCGGGCGGCGGCGTGGTCGCCGGGCCGGTCCAATCCTCGAAGCGCGCGCGCAGCGTCGCCGGGTCGAGATCGGTCTTCGCGATCGCCTCGAGCGGGTAGACCGCGGCACTGTTCCAGTAGCGATCGAACTGGAACTGCAGCGGCGGCACGATCCAGCCGACCGTGAACGCATCGACGTCGATGAAGTTGTCACCCATGCCGCGCAGGAAGTATTCGTTCGCGACGTTGCGCCCGCCGATCACCGCCATCGCGCCGTCGGCGATGAACAGCTTGTTGTGCATTCGGTGGTTGACGCGCGACCACTCGTTCGCCGAGGCGACGAAGCGCTCGGTCTGGCCGTAGCCGCGCGCGCAGCAGAACGGGTTGAACAGCCGCACCTGCACGTTCGGGTGGGCCGCGAACGCGAGCCACAGCGGATCGGTGCCGCCGGTGTAGAGATCGTCGATCAGCACCCGCACGCGCACGCCGCGCACGGCCGCGTCGCGCAGCGCGCGCAGCAGCCAGCGGCCGGTCTCGTCGTTCTCGAAATGGTAGTACTGGACGTCGAGCGAGACCTCGGCGCGCCGCGCCAGCTGCACCCGCGTGTCGAGCGAAAAGCTGCCGAGCGGCATCAGCCGAAAGCCCGAGAGCTGCGGCTCCTGCTGCGAGGTGCTGGCGATGCGCCCGAGCGTGGTCTTGGCGTCGAGCGGGATCGCTTCGCTGGCGATCTTGTCGCGGTCGATCGACGGCAGCGTGCCACAGCCCACCAGTGCGAGCAGCGCGCAAAGCGCGAGAAGCGCCGCGGCGCGCCGAACCAGGCGGGCCAGCACGGCGCAGGTCAGCGCGACGGCCGCGCCGTCTGCGCCGCGCGGGTGAAGAACTCGTAGATGCCGCTCTCGCTCATGCTGCGCGCATCGGCCAGCTCGCCGGCGCGCGTGGCGTACA
>DATMIN010000625.1:0-2640 GCA_035554275.1 Burkholderiaceae bacterium | reverse complement strand
CCTCGGTCTGAACGGGCCGAAGTACGGCTGCGGCCTCGGCGAATGCGGCGCGTGCAGCGTGCTGGTCGACGGCGTCGAGGCGCGCGCGTGCACGATCCCGGTCGGTGGCGTCGAGGGCCGCGCGATCACGACGCTCGAAGGTCTCGGCGTTGAGGGCGCGCTGCACCCGGTGCAGCAGGCGTTCATCGAGTGCCAGGCGGCGCAGTGCGGCTACTGCCTGAACGGGGCGATCGTCGCGACGGTCGCGCTGCTCGCGCGAACCCCGCGGCCGAGCGAGGCTCAGGTGCGCGACGCGCTCGCGCACAACCTGTGCCGCTGCGGCGCACACCTCGAGATCATGCAGGCCGTGCAGCGCGCCGCCGACTTGACGGCAGCGGCGCGCGCCCCATGACGCGCCGAGCCGACGCGCCGCGATCGCGCGCGGAGTTTCACGCCGCCGCCGGCGTGCTGCTCGTCGTGCGCGACCCGCCGCCCGCGGGCGCGTCGGCGGAGGGCCAGCCCGCGACGGTGCCGGCGAACCCGGCCGAAGGTCCGGAGATCCTGATCGCGGTGTGGGACGACGGCAGCGTCACCGCGCTGCACGGCCACGTCGACCTCGGCACGGGCCTCGCGACCGCGCTCGCGCAGATCGTCGCCGAAGAACTCGACGTTGCACTCGACGCGGTGACGATGGTGCTCGGCTCGACCGCGCTCGCGCCGAACCAGGGCGCGACGATCGCGAGCGCGTCGATCCAGGTTCACGGCGAGCCGCTGCGGCGTGCAGCGGCGCAGGCGCGGGCGTGGTTGATGGCGAACGGCGGCGTCGCCGCGCTGCGCGGGCAGCACGTGGTGCTGACGCTCGACCTGAACGCGCCGGTCAAGCCGCCTGGCGCCTATCGCGTCGTCGGGCAATCGCCGCCGCGCGTCGACATCCCCGCAAAGGCGCGCGGCGCGGCGGTGTTCGTGCACGACCAGCGCGTGCCGGGCATGCTGCACGGCCGCGTCGTGCGGCCGCCGTACGCCGGCGTCGATGCGGGCGAGTTCGTCGGCAACACGCTCGAGTCGGTCGACGAAAGCTCGATCGCTCATATCGCAGGGATTCGCGCAGTCGTCGTGATCCGCGACTTCGTCGGCATCGTCGCCGAGCGCGAGGAGCAGGCCGACGAAGCGATGCGCGCGCTGACAGTCGTGTGGAAGCCGTGGCCCGGCATGCCGGCGCTCGGGGACTTGCGCCACGCGCTGAGCACGCAACCGTCGACGCGCCGCGTGCTGCTCGAGCGCGGCGATGTCGACGCCGCGATCGCCGGCGCGGCGCAGCCGATGCAGCGCGACTACGTCTGGCCGTACCAGCTGCATGCGTCGATCGGCCCGTCGTGCGCGCTCGCCGACTTCCGTGGCGACGCCATGACGGCCTGGACCGGCTCGCAGAACCCGCACGTGCTGCGCGCCGATCTCGCCGCGCTGACCGGCCTGCCCGACACCGCGATCGACGTGGTGCGTCTCGAAGCGGCCGGCTGCTACGGCCGCAACGGCGCCGACGACGTGGCGGCCGATGCGGCGCTGCTGTCGCGCGCGGTGCGCGCGCCGGTGCGCGTGCAGCTGACGCGCGAGCAGGAGCATCTGTGGGAGCCGAAAGGCGCGGCGCAGCTGATGCAAGTGCGCGGCGGGCTCGGCGCCGACGGCCGCGCCGCGGCGTACGACTTCCAGACCTCGTACCCGAGCAACGGCGCGCCGACGCTCGCGCTGCTGCTGACGCGCACGGTCGAGCCGGCGTCGCTCGCCTACGAGATGGGCGACCGCACCGCGGTGCCGCCGTACGAGGTCCCGAACCTGCGCGTCGTCGCGAACGACATGGCGCCGATCCTGCGCGCGTCGTGGCTGCGCGGCGTCTCGGCGCTGCCGAACGCGTTCGCGCACGAGTCGTACATCGACGAGCTCGCGACCGCGGCCGGGGCGGACCCGGTCGAATTCCGGTTGCAGCACCTGCGCGACGAGCGCGCACGCGAGCTGGTGCGCGCCACCGCCGCGCGCGCCGGCTGGATCGCGCACACGCAACCGCAGCAAACGGCGGCCGAGGGCGACGTGCTCAAAGGCCAGGGCTTCGCGTACGCGCGCTACGTGCACGGCCAGTTCCCCGGCACGGCCGCGGCGTGGGCCGCGTGGGTCGCCGACGTGGAGGTCAACCGCGTCAGCGGCGAGGTGCACGTGAGCCGCGTTGTCGTCGGCCACGACGCGGGCCTGATGATCAACCCGGCCGGCGTGCAGCACCAGATCCACGGCAACGTGCTGCAGACAACCTCGCGTGCGCTGAAGGAAGCGCTGCCGCTCGATGCGTCCACCAACGTGCCGGTCGCGCGCGAGTGGGGCGGCTACCCGATCCTGAGCTTTCGCGAGGTGCCGGTCGTCGAGGTGCTGATGATGCCGCGGCCCGGCGAGCCGCCGCTGGGCGCGGGCGAGTCGGCGTCGGTGCCGGGCACCGCGGCGATCGCCAATGCGATCTTCGATGCCACCGGCGTGCGCTTTCGCGCCCCGCCGTTCACGCCCGAGGTTGTGCGTGCGGCGCTCGGCGTGGCCGAGCCGCTGCCGGCACCGGCGCGCTCAGCCGCACCGGCGCCTCGGGTCGTCGCGGCGCTGCCGGCCGATGCGCCGTGGCCGCGCCGG
>DATMIN010000624.1:0-2064 GCA_035554275.1 Burkholderiaceae bacterium | reverse complement strand
AGTGGAAGTGGTGATGGTGGTGCTGCGGCGCGTCGCGTGTGCCCGCGCACACCGCCTCGAAGCGCGGCGGCTGGCCGGGCAGCAGCACGCGGGCGATGCGTGCCTCATCCTGCAGCGCGTGCAGCTGGCGGTAGATCGTCGAGAGGTTCAGGCGCGCGACTGCGCCCTGCGCGAGCGCGAGGATCTCGGCCGGCGTCAGCGCCCGGCCGGCGCCCTCGATCGCCTGCAGAACGGCGTCGCGCTGGCGGGTCTGGCGTTGCATGCCGGCATCTTAGTGCAAACCGGTTCGCAACAAGGAAACGAAGGCCATCGCAACAGCGGCGCGCGCCTCAGTCGTACTTGATGTACTTGAAGCGCGGGTCGTCGGGCGTGCCTTCGAGTGCCGCACCTTCGGTCTTCGCCGGCTGCCACATCACGACCGCCTCGATCTGCTTCGCGAGCTCGAAGTCTTTCTCGGTGATGCCCTTGGCCGCGTGGTTCATCAGCTTGACGTTGACGAACGCGTACGACACGGTGAGGTCGGGGTGGTGCCACGCCGCCTCGGCGAGGTGGCCGACGGTGTTGACCACCATCAGCGTGCCCTTCCAGCCGCTGGTCTTGTACTTGCGGCGGATCCAGCCGTCTTCATACGTCCAGCGCGGCAGCTCGTCGGCGAGCCGCTGCGTCACTTCCTCGGGCGGGTAGACCTCGTCCGCGGTGCGCTTGCGCCATTGGGTCATGGTGGTCTCTCCTGATGTTGTCGACCGCTCAGTCGGTCGGTGCGCGGGCGCGCTCGTCGTCGGCGTTCCAGCCGCCGATCGCCTTGCGCTTGGCCGCCTCCTCGCGCTCCTGCGCGAACAGCGTCTCGAGCTGCTGGCGGCCCTGCTTGGCGGCCGCGATCAGCTTGGCCTCGTCCTTGCGGTGCGGTGCCATCTTCGCGAGCTGGGCGACGTTGTGGCGGCGAAAGCGCAGCGCGAGTGTGCGCGCCTGGTGGCGCTCCCAGCCGAGTTCCTCGAGCACGCTGCGCGCGCTCATCAGCGCCGAGTCGAGCGTCTCGCGTTCGATCAGCCGCACGCCGAGATCGAGCAGCTCGTAGTGGTGGCGCACGTTGCGGGCGCGCGCGACGATCGTCAGCTCGGGGAAGTTCTCGCGCACCAGCTTCGCGACCTCGATGCTCTGCTCGACATCGTCGATCGCGAGCACGAAGACCTTCGCGGTCTCGGCGCCGGCGGTGCGCAGCAGGTCGAGCCTTGTGGCGTCGCCGTAGAACACGCGCCAGTCGAAGCGCCGCATCGCCTCGATCTGCTCGGCGTCGATGTCGAGGATGGTCGGCTGGACGCCGTTGGCGAACAGCATGCGCCCGACGACCTGCCCGTAGCGGCCGAAGCCGGCGATGATCACCGACTGGTTCTGCGGCTCGTCGATCTCGCGCGGCTTGACCTGCGCGTGCCCGGCCAGCAGCGGGATCAGCCACTTGTCGGCGGCCACCAGCAGCAGCGGCGTCACCAGCATCGAGATCGCGACCGCGGCGACCAGCAGCGACGCGGTCGGGGCGTCGATCACGGCGGCGCCGGCAGCGGTCTGGAACACGACGAAGCCGAACTCGCCGCCCTGCGCGAGCAGGACGATGAACACCGGCCGCTCCGGCAGCGGCAGCGGCATCAGCCGCCCCATCGCCCACAGCACGCCGGCCTTCAGCACCAGAAAGCCGAGCACCACGCCGGCGATCAGCCACGGCGATTTCAGCGCCACCGCGAAGTCGATGCTCATGCCCACCGCGATGAAGAACAGGCCGAGCAGCAGGCCCTTGAACGGCTCGATGTCGGTCTCGAGCTCGCGCCGGTATTCGCTCTCGGCCAGCAGCACGCCGGCGAGGAACGCGCCGAGCGCCATCGACAGGCCGACCGTCTGCATCAGCGCCGCGGTCGCGACGACGAGCAGCAGCGCGGCGGCGGTGAAGATCTCGGGCGTGCGGCTGCGCGCGATCCAGCGCAGCGCCGGGCGGATCAGCAGCCGCCCGCCGAACACGATCAGCGCGATCACGCCGAGCGCCTTGGCCGCACCGAGCCAGCCGTTGCCGTCGCC
>DATMIN010000623.1:0-5387 GCA_035554275.1 Burkholderiaceae bacterium | reverse complement strand
GGCATGTGCGGCACCCGATCTACCTGGGCTTTCTGCTGGCGTTCTGGAGCACGCCGGCGATGACTGTGGGCCACCTGTTGTTCGCGGTCGTGACCAGCGCCTATATCCTGATCGGCATCTGGTTCGAGGAGCGCGACCTGGTCGCGCTGTTCGGCCAGCGCTACCGGGATTACCGCGCGCAGGTCGGCATGCTGCTGCCGCGCGCCGCGCGGCGGAGCCCGGGTATGGTGGCGCACGACGCGCCCCGCAAGGGCGGGCGCGCCAGCGGGGTTTGAGGCGAGGCTGACCCGCCCGCCAGGAGATCGCGCGCACTGATCAACTTCCGCCCCGCCGGGCACTGCGGCAAAATGAGGCCAACTCCGGTTGGCAGCTCGATGGTGCCGCATGACGAACGCGACCACATACCGCTTCGGACCCTGTGAGCTCGACGAGGCGCGGCGCTCGCTGCGCGCGCACGGCCGCGAGATTCGGCTGCAGCCGCGCGTCTTCGACCTGCTGTGCTATTTGGTGCGGCATCGCGATCGAGTCGTCCCCAAGGACGAGCTGCTCGAGGCGCTGTGGCCGGGCGCGATCGTGGTGGACAACGCCCTTCAGCGCGTGGTCAGCCTGGCCCGCGGCGCCTTGGCCGAACTCGGGCTGGGCGAGGCGGTGCGCACCTACTCGCGCCACGGCTATCGCTTCTGCCTCGACGACGCTGCCGAGGCGGCGCCGGGCGACGCCGCCGTCGCCGCCACCGACCGGGTCGCCGAAGCGCGCGCGGCCTGCGACCGCAACGAGTGGGGCCAGGCTTGCGCTGCCTACGCCGCGGCCGACGCGCAGTCGGCGCTGCCGCCGGACGACGTGGAACACTGGGGCCGCGCCGCCATCTGCGCCGGGCTCGGGCCGAGCGTCGTCGCCGCGCTCGAGCGCGTGGCCGCGCAGCGCAATGCCGACCGCGACGCGCTCGGCGCGGCGCGCGCGACGCTGCTGCTGGTGCAGATCCGCATCGATCACAAGCAGAGTGTGATCGCGCGCGGCCTGCTGCAGCGCGCCGCGCGCTATCTGGAAGGCCGAAGCGCCAGCGTCGAACGCGGCCACTTTGCATGGATGGCCAGCCGCATGGCCCTGGGCAACGGCGACGCCGCGCTCGCGCTGGCGATGGCCGACGAGGCGTGCAGCCTGGGGCGCAGCCTGCGTGACCCCGATGTCGAGTGCCTGGGCCTCGCCTACCGTGGCCACGCGCTGATGGCTCGCGGCGAAGTGGCGAACGGCCTCGCCCAGCACGAGGAAGCCGCGGCCGTGATCCAGCTCGGCGGGGTGCGCTCGTGGGTCGCCGGATGGGCGCTGTGCTCGATCCTGTATGCCGCGCGCCACCGCTGCGACTGGCTGCGCGCCGCGCAGTTCGCCGAGGCGTACCTCGAGTGGAGCCGCGCCTGCAGCATGCCGGCCTTTCCGGGCACCTGCCAGCTGCACCGCGCCGCGGTGCTCGGTGTCCGCGGCGAGCTGGAACGCGCCGCATCGGAGGTGCGCGCCGCCGCCGCGCTGCTGGCGCACGCGGCGCCGTGGGCCGAGGGCGATGCCTATTGCGTGCTCGGCGACATCCAGCTCAGCCACGGTGACCTCGACGGGGCCGAAGCCTCGTTCCGCCAGGCTCACGCGCTCGGCTGGGACCCGCAGCCCGGGCTGGCGCGCCTGCACCTGCTGACGGGCAGGCCCGCGTTGGCACAGCGCGGGTTGGAGCAGGCGCTGCAGGAGGCCGACTGGACCCTGCGCGAGCGGCGCGGCCAGCTGCTGTGCCTGCTGGTGCATGCGTGTGTGGCGGCCGGCGACGTCGAGCGTGCCCGCGAAGCGCTGCAGATGTTGCGGGCCGACCCGCAGATGCTCGCCACCGAGGCGCTGATGGCGATGCATTGCGGTGCCGAGGCCGAGCTGGCGCGGCACGACGCCGACCCCAAGCTCGCGGCGCAGAAGCTGCGCCAGGCCGTGCGGCATTGGCGCGACGCGGGGTCTCCGGTGGGCGAGGCCGAGACGCGGATGCGCCTGGCCGAGTGTCTGCTCGAGGACCGCGACGCGACCGGCACCGAGCTGGAGTTGCATGCGATGGAATCGCACCTCGCGGCCGTGGCCATGGTGCATCGCGCGCGGCTCGGCGCGCTGCGCGATGCGCTGCGCGAGTTGCGCGCGGTGGCGTCGCGCTGACGCTCCGCGCCGGCCGCCGCTGCGGCTTGCGCGCGGCTGACGTGCGCTTGCGCGACCGCGCCGACCCTACCGCCTCACCCCCACGGCGCGGCCCCGTCACGGGCACGCTTCATGCTGCGGACTCGCTGGTATACCGCCGAGTGCACCAATTCATCGCATGGATGCCGCCACCCCTCTCACGCTGCCGGAATGGCGTCATGCCTACCGCGACGGCGCCTCTGCGCGGGTGCTGCTGGAGGCCTTGCGCCAGCGCCTGCTCGCCGACAGCCCGCCCGAAGCCTGGATCACGCGGGTCGACGCAGTGGCACTCGACGCGGCGCTCACGGCGCTCGAAACGCGCGCCGCCGCACACCCCGACCGCGCCGCCGCGCTGCGCGCGATGCCGCTGTTCGGCGTGCCGTTCGCGGTCAAGGACAACATCGACGTCGCCGGCCTGCCGACGACCGCCGCGTGCCCGGCATTCGCACGCAGCGCCGACGCGGATGCCAACGCGGTCGCGCGGCTCGTCGCGGCCGGCGCGGTGTGCCTGGGCAAGACCAACCTCGACCAGTTCGCGACCGGCCTGGTCGGCGCACGCTCGCCGTACGGCCGGCCGTCGAGCGCGCTGGCGGCCGAGCGGATCAGCGGCGGCTCGAGCTCGGGCTCGGCGGTGGTCGTCGCACGAGGCGACGTGCCGTTCGCGCTCGGCACCGACACCGCCGGCTCGGGCCGCGTACCGGCCGGCTTCAACAGCATCGTCGGCTTGAAGCCGACGCCGGGGCGCGTCGGCAACTCGGGCGTCGTGCCCGCGTGCCGCAGCCTCGACTGCGTCTCGATCTTCGCGCTGACGGTGGCCGATGCGGCCGAGGTGCTGGCGGCGATCGAAGGGCCCGATGCGGCCGATGCCTACAGCGCGTTCCGCCCCGGGCCGGCGCAGCTGCCCGGCGCGCTGCGCATCGGCGTGCCGAGCGCACCGAGCTTCGGCGGCGCCGTGGGCGACACGATCGGCTACGCCGCCGCGTTCGAGCGCGCCGTCGCGCACGCGCGTTCGCTCGGCCACACGCTGGTGCCGATCGACCTCGCGCCGCTGCTCGAGATCGCGCAGCTGCTCTATGGCGGCCCGTGGGTCGCCGAGCGCCATGCGGTGGTGCAGGCACTGCTCGCGCGCGACCCGGCCGCAATCGACCCGACGGTGCGGCAGGTGATCGCGGTCGCGAACGAGTTCAGCGCGACCGACGCGTTCCGCGCCCAGTACCGGCTGCGCGAGGCGCAGCGCGACAGCGCCGCGCTGTGGCAGCAGATCGACGTGCTGCTGGTGCCGACCGCGCCGACGCACCCGACCCATGCCGACATCGACGCCGACCCGCTCGGCGCGAACGCGCGCCTGGGCACCTACACCAACTTCGTCAACCTGCTCGGCTGGTGCGCGCTCGCGCTGCCGGCCGGCCATGCCGACGCCGGCCTGCCGTTCGGCGTGACCTTCATCGCGCCCGGCGCGGCCGACGCCGCGCTCGCGCACTTCGGCCTCGCGTGGGAGGCGAGCCTGGCGTTGCCGCTGGGCGCGACCGGGCGCGGCTTCGTCGCCGATCCGGCGCCGGCCGGCCGCTGGCCCGCGAGCGCACCGACGCTGGCGGTCGCGGTGGTCGGCGCGCACCTGTCGGGCCTGCCGCTGAACGGCCAGCTCACCGAGCGCGGCGCGCGCCTGCGCGAAGCCACGCGCACCGCGCCGCGCTACCGCCTGTTCGCGCTGCCGGGCACGACCCCGCCGAAGCCGGGCTTGATGCGCACCAGTGAGGGCGGCGCGGCGATCGAGGTCGAGGTGTGGGAGCTGCCGCTCGACGCCGTCGGCTCGTTCCTTGCGTTGATTCCGGCGCCGCTCGGCCTGGGCAGCCTCGAGCTGGCCGACGGCCGCTGGGTCCACGGCTTTCTGTGCGAAGCGCATGCGCTCGAAGGTGCGCGCGACATCAGCGCGTTCGGCGGCTGGCGCGCCTTCCTGCGCGATGCCGCCCAGCCGGTCGTGGCCCGTTCAAGTTCGTCACCCGCTGGAGCAACCCGATGACACACCCCGACACCTCGCGCCGCCGCCTGCTCGGCGCGGCCGCCGCCACGGGCGCCGCGCTCGCCGGCATCGGCGCCCCCGCGTTCGTGCGCGCGCAGGCCGCGAAGCTGCGCGTCGGCTACTGGCCGGTGGCCGCAGGGCTGCCGTTCTTCGCCGCGGTCGAGAAGGGCTACTTCAAGGAAGCCGGCCTCGACGTCGAGCCGCTCAAGTTCGCCGGCGCGCAGCAGGTGATGGAGGCGATGCTGTCGGGCCGCTCCGACGGCAGCGCCAACGGCACCGGCTCGGCCAACCTCGCGATCGGCGAGATCGCGCAGCCGGGGCTGTTCAAGATCTTCGCGACCAATCCGAGCAACGCGAAGTACGTGCTCGAGGAATTCCTGGTGCCGAAAGACAGCCCGGTCAAGACGATGGCCGACCTGAAGGGCAAGCGCGTCGCCTCCGGCCCCGGGATCCAGAACGTCACGCTCGCGAAGACGATGCTCGAGCGGGCCGGTGCCGGCGCAATGAGCGTCACCGAGCTGCCGATCGGCCAGCATGTGGCGGCTCTCGCGGCCGGCCAGATCGACGCGGCCTACACGCTCGAGCCGACCGGCACGATCGGCCGCCTGAACGGCACGACGCGCGTGCTCGAGGCCGGCGTCGTCGCGCACTACATCCTCGGCGACCCGATGGCGCCGTGGCACGGCGGCTCGGCGAGCCTGACGAGCGAGTTCATCAAGAAGAAACCGGCCGAGGCGAAGAAATTCATCGCCGCGTACGCCCGCGGCATCGAGCTGGTGCGCACCAAGCCCGACGAGGCGCGCCAGTTCATGAAGGGCTATACCGCGATCGAGGGCGCGCTGACCACCGAGGTGCCGCTTGCGTCGTACATGCTCTACAACGAGTTCAAGGCGAGCGATGTCGCCTACTTCCAGAAGTTCTACGACCTGTTTTCCGACAAGGGCATCTTCGAGAAGAAGGTCGTTGTCGAACCGCTGCTGTTCAAGGGCTGAATCATGAGCGACACCATCACCGCCGCCACCGCGCCGAACGTCACCGCGGCCGCCAAGCCGTGGAGCGCCTCGACCGACGCCTCGGCCGCGCCGCCGGCGAAGTTCTCGTGGAGCCGCTGGCTGCCGTTCGTCGGCCCGGTCGCCCTGTTCGTCATCTGGGACCTGGTCGTGCGCGCCGG
>DATMIN010000622.1:0-6743 GCA_035554275.1 Burkholderiaceae bacterium | reverse complement strand
GGGGCGGATGTCGCCGCGCTCTTCGGCGCGCCGGATCATGCTGATCGCCGGGCGGTCCTTCACCGAGCCGGCCGGGTTGTTGCCCTCGAGCTTGCCGAGGATCACGTTGTTGCGCTGCTCGTTGTCGAGGCCGGGCAGGCGCGCCAGGCGCACCAGCGGCGTGTTGCCGATCACGTCTTCGAGGCTGGCATAGCGGACCGCTTGGCCGCGGGGGGTTCTGCTCATGGGCTCTCCTGGGCCGCGATTCTCGCAGGCCGGCGACGCCGACGCAGCGCACCGCGCCGCCAACCCTTCCGCAGCGGATCGCCGGGACTTTGCGGCGCCCGCGGCGCGCCGCCGCAGCGCCGCCGACAATGACGCGCATGACCCGTTCGGACTTTCTTCGCTGCCTGGCCGCGACCGGCCTCGGCGCGGCGCTCGCGACGCCCGCACTCGCGATCCGGCCCGCCGACCAGCCGCTGCGCATCCTGCCGATCGGCGACTCGATCACGCAGGGCGGCCGCCTGCCGAAGGAGTACACCTATCGCTGGCAACTCGCGCGGCTGCTGAGCGACGAAGGCATCGCGCACGACTTCATCGGCACGCGCCACCTCGGCCTCGACCCGGCCTTCCGCTGGCCGCGCCCCTGGAACGATGCCCACGAGGGCTACTACGGCGCGACCACACGCGCCGTCGTCGATCAGGTCACGCAGCACCTCGGCGCCCTGCCGCCGCCCGACATCGCGCTCGTGTACCTCGGCACCAACGACAGCGTCGACTTCGGCAACACGATCATCACGCCGCTGATCGAGCTGGTCGGTTCGCTGCGGGTGCGCAACCCCGATGTGGCGGTGCTGATCGGGCGCGTGCCGAAGGCCGTGATGGCGGGCGCGGTGGCGCTCGAGCTGCGGGTCGATCAACTGGCGCGCCTGTCGACGCCCGAGTCGCCGGTCGTGATCGTGCCGATCGACGAAGGCTGGGTCGCCGACCCGCGCGCGTTCGACTCCGACACCCTCGACGGCGCGCACCCGAATCTGAGGGGCCAGCGCAAGATGGCCGAAGACTGGCTGCTCGCGATCCGCCAGCTGCCCGCGGTGCGCCCGCCCTGAGGATGGCGCACGCCGGCGCGCAGCGTGATGCCGGTAGACTCGTCGAATGGACCGTCCGTCGAACCGCCTGGCTGCCTTCGAACGCATCTTCGTCATCAACCTGCCGCACCGGACCGACCGCCGCCGGCAGATGGAAACGCAGCTCGCCGCGGTCGGCGTGCCGCTCGATTCGCCGCAGCTGTCGTTCTTCCCCGCGATCCGGCCCGACGATCTCGGCGGCTTTCCGACCCTCGGCGCGCGCGGCTGCTACCTGTCGCACCTCGGCGTGCTGCGCGCGGCCGCCGGGTTGCGCAACGTGCTGATCCTCGAGGACGACCTCGACTTCGCCGACGCGTTCGCGCTGCCGCCGCTGCCAAGTGGCTGGGGCATGTTCTACGGCGGCGCGCGCCACGCGCTCGTGCCGACCGGCGCGCTCACCAGCGCGCCGCCGAGCGAGCCGGTCGGGTGCACGCACTTCCTCGCGCTGAACGGCGCGGTGATCGCACCGCTCGTCGACTACCTCGAGGCGATCCTGACGCGGCCGACCGGTCACCCCGATGGCGGCCCGATGCATGTCGACGGCGCGTACAGCCGCTTCCGTGCCGACCACCCGGGCATCGTGACGCTCGTGGCCACGCCCGACCTCGGTTTTCAGCGCCCGTCGCGCAGCGACATCCATCCGCTGCGCTGGTTCGACCGCGTGCCGGTGGTGCGCGAGATGGTGCAGTTCGCCCGCATGCGGCGCGCAGCGCGCAGCTAGCGGCGGCGGGGGCCGGTGTTCAGCGTGATTCCGGGCCGCATCTCAAAGCGCCTGGTACACCGCGAGCCCGTGTCGACGTTGCAACGCGATCAGGCCAGGGCGGCGAGGACCTTCTGCTTCGGGGTCAGTGGGATCGCGACGTCGGGCCGACCCACTTCGACGACGACATCGTTGTAGGCGACGTCGCGCAGAGGTTCGATCTCCGGCCCGTCGCCCTCACGTGCCTTGTCTATCGCGGCGCGGAGAGTAACGTCATCCATCGTGTTGGCCGCGGTGCGCAGTTGCCCATAGCGTTTCGCGTCGGCCTCGTTGGCCGTCGCCTTCTCGGCCGGCCGGATCGCAATCATCGCGGCGCCGAAAAGAGTAAGCGCGATGAACCCTGCGATGCTGAGCCACTTGGGCGCGCCGCTCGACAGCGCCGACATAGCCGCGCTGCCGCTGACGATAGTAACGAACACGCCGATGGTCTGCGCGCGCCTGTAAAGGCGCGCCGTGCGCAGGCAAAGGCGCTCCGCATAGCGGATCTCGTTCATCATCACGCCGTGGGTGTCGCTCATGCTTATCTCCTGCTGACGGGCGGCGCCTGAGGCGCGGGCGGAGGGGCCTTCGGCGCCGGAGCAGGTGCCAGCATGGGGCGCGGTGGCACGTGCGCCTTTCCCAAGCCAGAACTCATCGGTCTGCTTATCAAGACCCCCGCCAGTTGACAATCCAGACGAGTCTACTCGGCAAAGGCCCGCACCATCACAAATCGGGCATCCGCTCGTGATTGCAAGCCTCGAGCCGCACGTTGTCCAACGCCACTGCAAGAACAAGACGCCAGCTGCGCCGCTCTTCACGTTGACAGAGGTCCGCCCTCGCCTGCCCGAGATCAATGCTCAGGCCGGCGTCGATGTGTCTCCGCACGACCTGCGCGCCACCTTCGCCACGATCGCTGAAGAGTTGGTCAGCGTCTACGCGTTGAAGCGCATGCTCAATCACGCCGCCTCGGGCGATGTCACTGGCGGGCACTACATCATGAAGAGCGAGAGCCAGCTGCGCGCGGGATGGCAAGCGGTGGCCGACTTCATCGAGCAGCTGGCCGCGGGCGCCCCTGCGGCCGCACACAACGCCGCCTGACGGCCGATCGACCGCGCGGCGGTGCCGTGGCATCGCCCGAAGACGCGGCCGCGTCCCACAGGTCCCCACTTCGTTGCAGGGGGATATGCAACGGTTGACCAATCCGATGCGCGCCTACTGGGCGAAGCCGCTCTCCGGCGTCGCCCGGGTCACATGCTGGCGCACGCCGCACTGCACGTCACGTCGCGCATAAATCGCCAGTGCAAGGCAGCTTGACCAACCCACGAAACCGGTCTAACGTAGATACATCTACGTTTCTACATCAAGGACAATCATGCTGCTACAGATTGCGAAGTGGGGCAACAGCCTGGCGATGCGCCTGCCGGCAGACATCGTGCGCCGCTTTGGCCTGCGCGAGGGCGATAGCGTCGACGCGCAGGCCACCGTCGACGGCGCTCTGACGATCCGCCCGGCGGGCTGGAATCGGCGCGCCTTCGCTGCCGAGCTGGACGAAGCGCGAGCAGCTCTGCCGATGGGGCGTCCGGTGATCGACGAGATGCGCGGCGAGGCGCGCTACTGATGGTCTACGTGGACACGAGCGCGATCGTCGCGCTGATTGTCAAGGAGCCTGGAAGCGCGGCCGTCGCGGCTTGGTACGCCGGCGCCAAGAGCGAACTCGTGTCGGCCGCATGGTGCGTGACCGAGTTTGGCAGCGCGCTGGGCCTGAAGCAGCGAGCTGCACAACTCGACGCTGCACAGGCGCAGCGGGCTTGGGGCACCTTTCAGCGCTTGGTCACGAACGACTTGCGGCTGCTGGCCGTTGAGCCAGCTGACTTTCATCGCGCAGCGCTGCTCACGCTTGACGCCGCGAGCGGCATTCGCGCAGGTGATGCGCTGCACCTGGCGTGCGCCGAGCGAGCCGGCGCGAAGAGCATCGCGACACTCGACAAGGTGATGGCCGGCAACGCGTCGCGTGTGAAGCTCAGGCCCGTAGCGTTGAGCCCTTGAGCACTTTCCGGCGCCTCAGCAGGCCCTGAGGCGAGAGATCTAGACACCGGCGCCTCAGCGGTGCGCTGCGCATCGGCCGGGGCTTGTTCACGATCAGGCCCGACCAGGTCGACGCGGTCAGGACGTGCTGGCCGGTCATCGAAGCGCAGTTCGACGAGGTGGTGCGCACCGTCGTTGCGGAGCGCCTCGAGGCCGAGATCGCGCACAGGCTCATGCATGACGCAATGCCCGAAGAAGCGCCACCGACGCCCGCCGCCGGCACGCAGCATTGACCGCTACGGGTTGAGCTTCGCCATCAGCAGCTTGGCGAAGCGAAAGCCCATCGCCGCTCAGCCCGCGCTTGGCGCCAGCGCCGTTCCGCAGTGCTTGCACTTGCGCGCGTCGGCGCGGACGAGTTCGCGGCAGTCTGGGCACCTCACATGGCTCTCGGCCGTCGGAATCTCGCTGGTGCCTCGGGTCGGACTTGAACCGACACGCCTTGCGGCAACGGATTTTGAGTCCGTCGTGTATACCAATTTCACCACCGAGGCCGGTGCGTGCGAGGGCGCGATTCTGCCACAGCGGGCCGCTTGCAACGCGGCGGCGGGCCGGCCGCTGCGCCGCGCGGCGCGTCACCACGCGGCACTTAGACTTCGCACTTCCCCGCCCCACCGAAAGCCCCGCGCATGCCGCCGCTCGCCCCCGCCACCCAGGCCCTGCTGCTGATCAACGTCGGCCTGTTCTGCATCGACTACATCCTGAACGGGCTGCTGACGCGCTGGTTCGCGCTGTACCCGATCGGCGCCGGCTTCCTGCCGTGGCAGCTCGCGACCTACGCGTTCCTGCACGACATCGGCAACCTGTTCCACATCGTCTTCAACATGCTTGGCCTGTGGATGTTCGGCTCCGACCTCGAGCGGCTGTGGGGGCCGAAGCGCTACCTGCAGTTCTACGCGGCGAGCGTGCTGGCGGCGGGGCTCTCGCAGCTGCTGGTGTCGGCGCTGCTCGGCTCGCCGTACCCGACGATCGGCGCGTCGGGCGGCCTGTTCGGGCTGCTGCTCGGCTACGGGATGATGTTCCCGAACCGCCAGATCATGCTGCTGATCCCGCCGATCCCGATGAAGGCGAAAGTGTTCGTCGCGGTCTACGGTGCGATCGAGCTGTTTCTCGGCGTGTGGCGCCCCGCCGGCGGCATCGCGCACTTCGCGCACCTCGGCGGCATGCTCGGCGGCTTCCTGATGATCCAGTATTGGCGCGGCCGCCCGCCGTTCGGGCGCAAGTGATCGTTCAGTAGCCGCGCGCGCGGTCGACCTGCCGAGGCGGTGCGTCGCCGCGCTGCACGCAGCGCAGGCCGGCGACGAACTGCGCGGCGATCGTCTGCGGCGACGACTGCGCCGCGATGTGCGGCGTGATCGTGATGCCGGGCACCGACCACAGCGGGTCGTCGGCCGCCATCGGCTCGCGGCGCTGCACGTCGAGCGCGGCGCCGGCGAGCTGGCCGCGCGTCACCGCGTCGATCAAGTCGGGCTCGACCACGTGCGCGCCGCGCGCGATGTTGATCAGGTAGCCGCCGCGCGGCATCGCGGCGAACGCGCACGCGTCGAGCAGCCCGTCAGTGTCTGGCGTCAGCGGCAGCGCGCAGACGACGATGTCGCTCGTGCCGAGCAGCGCGTCGAGCGGCGTCGCGCTGCGCCGGCTCCAGGGCGTCACCGCGAAGCCGACTGCGCCGAGCAGCCGCGCGACCGCGCCGCCCATCGTGCCCGCGCCGAGCACGCCGACGCGGCTGCGCACCGCCGCGACCGGCTGGCGCTTCCACGCCCGCTCGCGCTGCAGCGCTTCGTAGGCTGTGAGGCCGCGCGCATGCCGCAGCGCCATCAGCACGACGAACTGCGCGATGCCTTCGGCCTGCTCGGCGTCGACGATGCGCGAGACCGGCACGTGCGCCGCGAGCTCGGGCACGAGCAGCTTCTCGACGCCGGCCGCGACCGAGCAAACCCACTTCAGGTTCGGCAGCCGCGCCGCCAGCGCCGGCGGGAAGCGCCAGCCGAGCACGACCTCGATCGCCGCGAGTTCGGCGTCGCCGAGGCCGGCCCGCCACTCGACGAGTTCGGCGTCGGGCGCGAGCGCGCGGATCGCCGGCGTGAAGTAGCCGGGCGGCATCGGGTCGGTCAGCAGCAGTGTCTTCATTCGAGTTCTCCAGCGCGCAGGCCGTCGGCCACGGTGGGGTAGCGCAGGCGCAGCCGCAGCTCGCGCTTCAGGCGCGTGTTGACGAGCCGGCGCGACTCGCTCAGAAAGCTCATCTGCACCGGCGAGAGTTCCACGCGCGCCTGCTCGGGCGTGACGCGGCGCGGCCGCGGCAGGCCGGACAGGTCGGCGGCGAGATCGAAGTAGTCGCCGATGCGCAGCTCGGTGTCGTCGCTCGCGTGGACCACGCGCTGCGGCAGCCCGCGATGCAGCGCGGCGACGCAGGCGCGCGCCAGGTCGTCGGCGTGGATGTGGTTGGTGTACACATCGTGCGCGGCCTCGAGCACCGGCGTGCCACGCTCGAGACGCTCGCGCGGATGGCCGCCCGGGCGATCGGCCGCGTAGATGCCGGGCACGCGCAGCACGCTCACGCGCGCGCCGAACGCGCGGCCGTACCCCCTTAGCCGCTGCTCGGCGTCGACGCGGCGCCGCGCCCGATCGGTCGCCGGCGCGACCGCGCGCGTCTCGTCGATGCGCGCGCCGGCGCAGTCGCCGTAGACGCCGCTGGTGCTCGCGTAGACGATGCGGCGCACGCGGCTCTTGCGCGCAAGCGCGTGCAGCAGCTGCGCGGTGCGCGGATCGGTGCGGCCGTGCGGCGGCGGCGGCGCGAGATGCAGCACCGCGTCGGC
>DATMIN010000621.1:0-2938 GCA_035554275.1 Burkholderiaceae bacterium | reverse complement strand
AGTTTCTCTCCGAGATGTTCAACCCGGCGAGCTTCCCGGACCGGCACATCAGCATGGAGGGCATCTACGAGTACGGCTCGCGTGCCGGCGTCTGGCGCATCCTGCGCGAGTTCGAGAAGCGCGGCCTGCCGCTCACCGTGTTCGGCGTCGGCATGGCGCTGGAGCGCTATCCCGAGCTCACGGCCGCCTTCAAGGACCTGGGCCACGAGATCGCCTGCCACGGCTGGCGCTGGATCCACCACCAGCACATGCCCGAGGCCGAGGAGCGCCGCCACGTCGATCTCGGCACGCAGATCATCCGCGAGCTGACCGGCGGGCAGTGGCCGCTCGGCTGGTACACCGGGCGCGACAGCCCGAACACCAAGCGCCTCGTCGCCGACCACGGCGGCTACGAGTACGACAGCGATTACTACGGCGACGACCTGCCGTTCTGGATGCCGGTGCGCAAGTCCGACGGCAGCACGCTGCAACGCCTGATCGTGCCGTACACGCTCGACACCAACGACATGCGCTTCGCGTCGGCGCAGGGGTTCAACACCGGCGACCACTTCTTCCAGTACCTGCGCGATGCGTTCGACGTGCTCTACGCCGAGGGCGACCCGGATGGGCAAAACCGCCCGAAGATGCTGTCGATCGGCATGCACTGCCGCATCCTCGGCCGGCCCGGGCGGCTGCGCGCGCTGCAGCGCTTTCTCGATCACGTGCAGCAGCACGAGCGGGTCTGGATCACGCGCCGCATCGACATCGCGCGCCACTGGGCCGCCACGCACCCGGCGCCATGACGGCCCTGACGCTCGCGGCGCTCAACCGCGCTTCGCCCGCGCGCTTCGCGCAGTTGCTCGAGGGCGTCTACGAGCACTCGCCGTGGGTCGCCGAGCGCGCTGCGCGCAAGCGCCCGTTCGCCACGCTCGCGCAGCTCAAGCACGCGCTCGTCACGAGCGTGCGCGAGGCGGAGGAGTCCACGCAGCTCGCGCTGATCCGCGCCCACCCCGAACTCGCCGGCAAGGCGATGGTGGCGCGCACGCTCACCGAAGAGTCGAGCGGCGAGCAGGGCCGCGCCGGCCTGACCGACTGCACGCCGGCCGAGTTCGAGACGCTGCAGAAGCTGAACGCCGCGTACAAGCTGAAGTTCGGCTGGCCGTTCATCCTCGCGGTGCGCGGGCCGCGCGGTGCCGGGCTCGACCGGCGCCAGATCATCGCCGCGTTCGAGCGTCGCCTCGCGCACCACCCCGACTTCGAGCGCGCCGAGTGCCTGCGCCAGATCCACCGCATCGCCGAGATCCGCCTGGCCGACAAGTTCGGCGCACCGCCAACGCAGGGCGCGCAGGCCTGGGACTGCGCCGAACTGCTCGCGCGCCACACCGACCCCGGCTACGCCGAGCGCGGCGAGCTGACCGTCACCTACCTGACCGACGCGCACCGCGCCTGCGCCGCGCAGTTGGTTGGCTGGATGCGCGACTGCGGCTTCGACACGGTGGCGATCGACGCGGTCGGCAACGTCGTCGGCACCTACCACGGTCACGACGCGTCGCAGCCGCGCCTGCTGACCGGCAGCCACTACGACACGGTGCGCAACGCCGGCAAGTACGACGGGCGCCTCGGCATCTTCGTGCCGATGATCGCGGTGCGCGAGCTGAAGGCCGCGGGGCGGCGGCTGCCGTTCGGCATCGAGCTGGTCGCGTTCGCCGAAGAAGAAGGCCAGCGCTACAAGGCGACCTTCCTCGGCTCGGGCGCGCTGGTCGGGCAGTTCAATACCCGCTGGCTCGACCAGACCGATGCCGACGGCGTCTCGATGCGCAGCGCGATGCGCGCGGCCGGCTTGCCCGCGACGCTCGACAAGATCGCGGCGCTGCGGCGCGACCCGGCTGCGTACCGCGGCTTCGTCGAGGTCCACATCGAGCAGGGGCCGGTGCTGAACGCGCTCGACCTGCCGCTCGGCGTGGTCACGTCGATCAACGGCAGCGTGCGCTATCTGGGCGAGGTGATCGGCATGGCGAGCCACGCCGGCACCACGCCGATGGGCACGCGCCGCGACGCCGCCACCGCGGTCGCCGAGCTCGCGCTGTACCTCGAGCGGCGCGCCGCCGAAGCGCCGCACCTGGTCGGCACAATGGGCATCCTGACCGTACCGAACGGCTCGACCAACGTGGTGCCGGGCCGCTGCCAGTTCACGCTCGACATCCGCGCCACCACCGACGAGGTGCGCGACGCCTGCGCCGACGACGTGCTCGCCGAACTTGCCCGCCTCTGCGCGCGCCGCGGCGTGGGTTATTCGGTCGAGCAGACGATGCGCGCCGCCGCCGCGCCGAGCGACCCGGCCTGGCAGCGGCGCTGGGAACGCGCGGTCGAGACCGCCGGGCTGCCGGTGTGGCGCATGCCGAGCGGCGCCGGCCACGACGCGATGAAGCTGCACGAGCTGATGCCGCAGGCGATGCTGTTCGTGCGCGGTGAGAACGCCGGCATCAGCCACAACCCGCTCGAATCGACGACGGCCGACGACATGCAGCTCGCGGTCGACGCGTTCGCCCACCTGCTCGACCAGCTCGCGGCCGAGACCGCGATGACGGCCAATCCCTGAAAGCCCCCGCGATGACACCCGACGAACGACTCGACGCCTGGGTCGACGCCCACTTCGACGAGGAAGTGCGCTTCCTGCAGGCGCTGGTGCAGGTGCCCACCGACACGCCGCCGGGCCACAACGCGCCGCATGCCGAGCGCACCGCCGAGCTGCTGAAGGCCCTCGGCTTCGACGCCGAGCAGCACCCGGTGCCCGGGTGGGCGCTGGAGGAATACGGCATGGCGTCGATCACCAACCTGATCGTGCGCCGCGCCTACGGCCCGGGCCCGACCGTGGCGCTGAACGCGCACGGCGACGTGGTGCCGCCCGGCGACGGCTGGGCGCACGACCCGTACGGCGGCGAGATCGAGGACGGCAAGC
>DATMIN010000620.1:0-2593 GCA_035554275.1 Burkholderiaceae bacterium | reverse complement strand
TCGATCGCCGACTTGCTGGGCACCGCGCTGCCGGTCATCCAGGCGCCGATGGCCGGCGTGCAGGGCAGCGCCCTGGCGATCGCGGTCTGCGAAGCCGGCGGCCTGGGCTCGCTGCCGTGCGCGATGCTGTCGCCGCAGGCGATGCGCGCCGAGCTGGCCGCGATCCGCTCGGCCACGACGCGGCCCTACAGCGTCAACTTCTTCTGCCACACGATGCCGGCGCCGAGCGCGACCCGCGAGGCCGGCTGGCGCGCCGCGCTCGCGCCGTACCACCGCGAGTTCGGCATCGACGGCGCCGCGATCGTCGCGGGCCCGGGCCGCGCCGCCTTCGACGCGGCGGCAGCCGACGTGATCGAGGCGTTCCGCCCGCCGGTCGTCAGCTTCCACTTCGGCCTGCCGGCGCCCGAGCTGCTGCAGCGCGTGCGCGGCTGGGGCGCGAAGGTGCTCGCCTCGGCGACCACGGTCGACGAAGCCCGCTGGCTCGAGGCGCGCGGCGTCGATGCGGTGATCGCGCAGGGGCTCGAGGCCGGCGGTCACCGCGGCCACTTCCTCGACGACGACCTGACGCGCCAGAGCGGCCTGTTCGCGCTGCTGCCGCAGATCGTCGCGGCGGTGCGCGTGCCGGTGATCGCGGCCGGCGGCATCGCCGACGCCGCCGGCGTCGCGGCGGCGCGCTCGCTCGGCGCCGCCGGCGTGCAGGCCGGCACCGCCTACCTGCTGTGCCCGGAAGCGACGACGAGCGCCCCGCACCGCGCGGCGCTGAAGGCATCGGCCGCGCCGCACACCGCGCTGACCAACCTGTTCACCGGGCGGCCGGCGCGCGGCATCGTCAACCGGCTGATCCGCGAGCTCGGGCCGATCAGCGCCGCCGCACCCGCGTTCCCGCTCGCGACCGCCGCGATCGCGCCGCTGCGGGCGGCGGCCGAACAACGCGGCTCGAGCGACTTCTCGCCGCTGTGGTCGGGGCAGCGGGCGCCCGGTTTCGACGATCGGCCGGCGGCCGACGTGACGCGCGCGCTCGCGGCCGGCTGGGCCGCGTGATCCGACAGTTTGCGATCGCTAACTTTACAAGGCGCGCCGACTCAGGATGTGGCATAGGCCGCAGCCCGATTCCGGCCGATCTGGCAGCGATCAGCACTCTCGATCCACGAGTGCTAATATTCGCGGAACTCGAAAGGAGTCGGCGTGTCTGATCTGTCCATGAACATCTCCCCCTCCACTGCTGCCCTCACCGTCCGCGACCCGTGGGCGATGGTGCCGTCGCTGGGCAACCTCGACGCCTACATCAGCGCCGCCAACCGCGTGCCGCTGCTCACCCACGAGGAAGAAATCGCCTACGCGACGCGCCTGCGCGCCACCGGCGACCTCGAGGCCGCCGGAAAGCTGGTGCTGTCGCACCTGCGCTTGGTGGTGTCGATCTCGCGCAAGTACCTCGGCTACGGCCTGCCGCACGGCGACCTGATCCAGGAAGGCAACATCGGCCTGATGAAGGCCGTGAAGCGTTTCGACCCCGATCAGGGCGTGCGCCTGGTCAGCTACGCGATGCACTGGATCAAGGCCGAGATCCATGAGTACATCCTGAAGAACTGGCGCATGGTCAAGGTCGCGACGACCAAGGCGCAGCGCAAGCTGTTCTTCAACCTGCGCTCGATGAAGCAGAGCTTGAAGGACGACGCCGCCGATGCCGACACGCACCGCTCGACGCTGACGCAGGGCGAGGTCGAGACGCTCGCGCGCACGCTGAACGTCAAGCGCGAGGAGGTGCTCGAGATGGAGACGCGCCTGTCCGGCGGCGATGTCGCGCTCGAGCCGCAGACCGACGACAGCGAGGAGAGCTTCGCGCCGATCGCCTACCTCGCCGACGACGCGAGCGAGCCGACGCGCGTGCTCGAAGCACGCGATCGCGACTGGCTCGCCGGCGACGGCATTGCGCTCGCGCTCGACGCGCTCGACGCGCGCAGCCGCCGCATCGTCGAGGAGCGCTGGCTGAAGGTCAACGACGACGCGTCGGGCGGCATGACGCTGCACGACCTGGCGGCCGAGTACGGCGTCAGCGCCGAGCGGATCCGCCAGATCGAGGTCGCCGCGATGAAGAAGATGCGCAAAGCGTTGGCGTAACGCCTTCGGCGAAACAGGGCAGCGGGGTCGCTTTGCGACCCCTTCTCCTCTACCCTTGCGCGATCAGCGCCTTCACATCAGCCACCAGCCCGTCGGCGCCGGCGCCGTAGCGCTCGAACACGCGCACGTTGCCCTTCGCGTCGAGGATGAACGCGCCGGCCGTGTGGTCCATCGTGTAGCTGCCGTCGGTCTTGCCCGGCACCTTCTCGAAGTAGACCTTGAACTCCTTCGCCGCGGCCTGCGTCTGCTCGACCGTGCCGCGCAGCGCGACGAAGCTCGGGTCGAAGCTCGCCATGTATGACTTCAGGATCTCGGGCGTGTCGCGCTCCGGGTCGATCGTGACGAACACGCCCTGCAGCTTGTCGCCGTCGGGCCCGAGCGCCTTCTTGGCCTGGGCGAGCTCGGCCATCGTCGTCGGGCACACGTCGGGGCACTGGGTGTAGCCGAAGAACACCACCGTCACCTTGCCCTTGAA
>DATMIN010000619.1:0-9219 GCA_035554275.1 Burkholderiaceae bacterium | reverse complement strand
TGAACCCAATGGAATTCGGCAACAGCAGGTTCGATCGGTCGGCATTGGAAGTCGCCCAGCTGCGACGCAGGCTCAGCGGTGACGTGGTCATCCCGGGGGACGCGGGATACGACGAAGCGCGCAAGGTCTGGAACGGCGCGGTGGACAAGCAACCGGCGATGGTCGTTCATTGCGCCCACACCGGCGACGTCATTGAAGCCGTGAAGTTCGCGAGGTCGGGCAACCACCTGGTGGCCGTTCGCAGCGGCGGACACAATGTGGCGGGCCTGTCTGTCTGTGACGACGGCGTCGTGATCGATCTGTCCCGCATGAAGCAGATCTCCATCGACCCGTTGCGTCGTGTGGCCCGCGCCGAAGCTGGCCTGAGCCTGGGCGAGTTCGATGCCGCGACGCAGGCCCATGGATTGGCCACCACGATGGGGGTCAACAGCGACACGGGCATTGCCGGCCTGACCTTGGGTGGCGGGTTTGGCAGGCTCGGGCGCAAGTACGGGTTGGCCTGCGACAACCTCCTGGCCGCCGAGGTCGTGCTGGCAGATGGCAGGCGGCTGTTGGCCAGCGCCAGCGAGAACGAGGATCTGTTCTGGGGGCTGCACGGAGGCGGCGGCAACTTCGGAATCGTCACGGCCTTCGAATACCAACTCCATCCGGTCGGTCCGGCGCTGCTGGTGTGCTCAGCGCTCCACCCGTACACCCGCGCGCGAGATGCGATGCGCTTCTACGATGATTTCTGCGCCCGGGCCACGGACGAACTCAGCGTGGACGCGGCCCTCGTGACCGCGCCGTCGGGCGAACGCTTTTTCAACATCTCGGCGTGCTACTGCGGCGATGTCGATTCCGGCGAGCGCCTCCTTCGTCCTCTCATGGAATTTGGTGCGCCTGTCGAAAGCAGGCTCGCGCCGGTTCCCTACCTTCAAATTCAGTCCGGCGGCGACAGCCTCTTTCCGCGCGGACGCCGCTACTACTGGAAGGCGCAATTTCTGCGCACGCTCACCGATGCGGCAATTGACGCGCTGCTCGAGGTTTACGCTCGCGCACCCTCGACCAACTCGCGTCTGGTGTTTCAGCACGTCGGGGGCGCAATCGCCCGCGTTCCTTCGTCCGCAACCCCGTACGCAAATCGCGATGCACGCTACGACTGCTTTCCCGTCTCGATCTGGGACGTGCCCTCGGACGACGATGTGGCCATCCGCTGGGCGCGAGACGCGTGGAGCGCCGTCAGGCCCTTCTCGACGGGCGGTGTGTATGCGAACAACCTCGGCGACGAGGGCGAGGACCGGGTCCGCGCCGCCTATGGGGAGAACCACGCGCGTCTCGCGGCGCTCAAGGCCAAGTACGACCCCGCCAACTTCTTTCGGCTGAACCAGAACATCAGGCCGTCGGCCTAGGTCGGCGGGCGGCTCATTCTGCGAAGGCCCTGAAATGGACGACCGCTGGCGTGCCCTGGCAGTTCTCACGGCTGCAAGAACGAGCCTGGGCTTCCAGTTTCAGTCGATCGCCTCGCTGTCGGCTGACCTGATGCAGAGCCTGGGCCTGTCGTACGCGACGCTCGGCCTCCTGATCGGCCTGTACTTCCTTCCCGGCGTCGTTGTCTCGCTGCCCGCCGGGGCGGCATCTCGTCGGCTCGGCGACAAGCGTCTCGTCCTTTTGGGCCTGGCTCTCATGACGCTCGGTGCCATCGTGTGTGTGCTGGCGGGGGACAGCACGACGCTTGCCGTTGGCCGCGTCGTCTCGGGCATCGGGGGCGTGACCCTGAACGTGGTGATGTCGAAGATGGTGATCGACTGGTTTACCGGGCGCGAAGTCGTGCTGGCGATGGCGATCTTCGTCAACTCCTTCCCGATCGGCGTCGGCCTGGCCATGCTGACGCTTGGCGCGGTCAGTGCGTTCGCGGGTTGGCAGGCGGCCATGGGCGTCGCGGCGCTGACGACGTTGATCGCGCTGATGGCAGTCTGGGCCTTGTGCGAGCCGCATCCGAACGATGCTCAGGTCAGTGGTGCCAAGACGCTGGCTGCCGCGGCGTTGAACAGGAGCGAGCTGTTCCTCGTGTGCGTCGCCGGAGCCATCTGGGGCCTCTTCAACGGCTGCTTTGCAGTGCTCTTCGGCTTCGCACCTTCACTGCTGGCGAGCAGCGGTGGCCAATCTTCGGCCACGGTGGGCTTTGTTGTCGGGGTTGCCACTTGGTGCGTCGCGGCGTCCGTGCAAGTCGGAGGATTCCTTGGACAACGCTGGGCCAAGCCAACCACGCTCATGACGACCGGGGCCATTGCCTGGAGCCTTTGCCTGCTCGCCCTGGCGTTCTGGGACTCGGCGGGAGCTGCGTCTGTCATCCTTGCCGGCATCGTCATGGGACTTCCCGTAGGCGCCATCATGGCGATGCCCGCCGAAGTTCTACGTCCAGAGAGCCGCGCAGTTGGGATGGGCTACTTCTATCTGTGGCTGTATGTTGGTCATGGCACCCTGCCGCCCGTTGCGGGCTGGGTGCGAGACGCGACGGGTCAAGCCAATGCGCCCATCGTTTTCGCGGCCGCGATGGTCCTCGCGATGCTCGCGCTGTACGGCGTCTTCCGCTACGGCATGCGTCGCGTACGCACAGCACCCCCAATCGTCGGCATGGGCTGAGCAAACGATCCGCGTTGGGTGGCAGCTTCGGTCGAGAGCCGAACCCCGAGTTCGTGACAGCTGCCGGCGGTCGCATCAGCTCGGCTCTTCGCTCCAAACGCGATAGTGTGTCGGCACGTTTGCGCGGTCGCGCAAAATCGCCACATGAACCCGCTCCTCGCCGACGCCGCCCGTCGCGCCGCCGCCTACCTCGAGGCCTTGCCCACGCGCGCGGTCGCCGCCAGCCCGGCCGCCCGCGAGCGCCTCGCGCTGCTCGACGAGCCGCTGCCCGAAGGCCCGCAAGATGCGCATGCCGTGCTGCGCCGGCTCGACGAGATCGGTTCGCCGGCGACCGCGGCGATGGCCGGCCCGCGCTTCTTCGGCTTCGTGATCGGCGGCGCGCTGCCCGTCACGGTGGCGTCGAACTGGCTCGCTACCGCGTGGGACCAGAACGCCGCGTTGCACGAGCCCACCCCCGGCGTCGCGGCGTTCGAGCAGGTCGCGCTGCGCTGGCTGCTCGAGGTGCTCGGCCTGCCGCGCGATGCGGCCGGTGCGTTCGTCACCGGTGCGACGCAGGCCAACCTGTGCGGGCTCGCGGCGGCGCGCCACGCGCTGCTCGCGCGCGCCGGCTGGAACGTCGAGGCCGACGGCCTGTTCGGCGCGCCGCCGATCACCGTGATCGTCAGCGCCGAGGCGCACCCGACGCTGTTCAAGGCGCTCGGCGTGCTCGGCCTCGGCCGCGCGCGGGTGCTGCGCGTCGAGACCGATGCGCAGGGCCGGATGCGGCCCGAGCGGCTGCCAAAGGTCGCCGGGCCGGCGATCGTCTGCGCGCAGGCCGGCAACATCCACACCGGCGCGTTCGATCCGCTCGAGGCGCTGGGCGATCGGGCGCAGGCGGCCGGCGCGTGGCTGCATGTCGACGGCGCGTTCGGGCTGTGGGCCGCGGCGTCGCCGGCGTTGCGCGGGTTGACGCGCGGCCTGGCGCGCGCCGATTCGTGGGCCACCGATGCGCACAAGTGGCTCAACGTGCCGTACGACAGCGGCCTCGCGTTCGTGCGCGACGGCGCCGCGCTGCGCGCCGCGATGGCGGTCGACGCCGCCTACCTGCCCGAGCGCGGCGCGGTGCGCGCGCCGTCCGACTTCACGCCCGAGCTGTCGCGCCGGGCGCGCGGGGTCGACGTGTGGGCCGCGCTGAGCACGCTCGGCCGCAGTGGCGTCGCCGATCTGATCGAGCGCTGCTGCGCGCACGCGCGGCGCTTCGCCGCGGGCCTGCGCGGCGCCGGCCACACGGTGCTGAACGAGGTGGTGCTGAACCAGGTGCTCGTCAGCTTCGGCACGCCGGAAGCGACGCGCCGCGTCGTCGACGCATTGCAGCGCGACGGCACCTGCTGGTGCGGCATCACCGAGTGGCAGGGCCACACCGCGATGCGCATCAGCGTCAGCTCGTGGGCCACGACCGAGGCCGATGTCGAGATGAGCCTGGCGGCGATGCTGCGGCTGGCCGCGGCCGATTGACCCGGCGCCTCGCGTTCGCGATGTGCAATGTCCCGCCGCGCACCCGCGGCGGCCGGCGATGGCACGATGCCGCTTCGCCCACCCGCCGGTTTCACCCATGCCCGACCTGTCCGCCGACCTGTCCGATTACCCGATCACCCGCCGCTGGCCGGCGCAGCATCCGCAGCGGCTGCAGCTGTACTCGCTGCCCACGCCGAACGGCGTGAAGGTCTCGATCATGCTCGAGGAGATCGGCCTGCCGTACGAGGTGCACCGCATCGCGTTCGAGCACGACGAGCAGATGAGCGCGGCGTTCCTGTCGCTGAACCCGAACAACAAGATTCCGGCGATCATCGATCCCGACGGGCCGGGCGGCCAGCCGCTGGCGCTGTTCGAATCGGGCGCGATCCTGATGTACCTGGCCGAGAAGACCGGCCAGCTGCTGCCGGCCGACCCGGCGGCGCGCTACCAGACGATCCAGTGGCTGATGTTCCAGATGGGCGGCGTCGGGCCGATGTTCGGCCAGGTCGGCTTCTTCCACAAGTTCGCCGGCAAGGACTACGAAGACAAGCGCCCGCGCGACCGCTACGTCGCCGAGACGCGGCGCCTGCTCGCGGTGCTCGACCGCCACCTCGAGGGCAAGGCGTGGATCATGGGCGACGAGTTCACGATCGCCGACATCGCGACCTTCCCGTGGGTGCGCAACCTGTACGGCTACTACAACGCGGCCGCGCTCGTCGGCCGCGACGACTTTCCGATCGTCAACCGCGTGCTCGCGGCGTTCGTCGACCGCCCGGCGGTCGCCCGCGGCCTGACGATCCCGGCCAAGCCACAACCCGTCACGGAAACCTCCGCATGAACATGCCCACGACGCGCCTTGGCCGCACCGGCCTGGTCGTCTCGCGCCTCGCGCTCGGCACGATGACCTTCGGGCTGCAGACCGACGAGCCGACCTCGCACCGCATCCTCGACAAGGCCGCGGCCGCCGGCATCGACTTCATCGACGTGGCCGACGTGTACCCGCTCGGCGGCACGCTCGAGACCGCCGGCCGCACCGAAGCCATCGTCGGCCGCTGGCTCAAGGCGCAGGGGCGCGAGCGCTACGTCGTCGCGACCAAGGCGGTCGGCAAGATGGGCCCGCACGCGTGGAACCAGGGCGCCTCGCGCAAGCACCTGCTGAGCGCGATCGACGCGTCGCTGGCGCGGCTGCAGACCGATCACGTCGATCTGTACCAGCTGCATTCCGACGACCGCACGACGCCGCTCGACGAGACGCTCGAGGCGCTCGACACGATCGTGCGCTCGGGCCGCGCGCGCTACATCGGCGTGTCGAACTTCCTCGCGTACCGGATCGCGCTCGCGCTCGGCCGCGCCGAGCTGCAGCGGCTCACCAAGTTCGTCTCGGTGCAGCCGCGCTACAGCCTGCTGTTCCGCGAGATCGAGCGCGAGTTGCTGCCGCTGGTGGGCGACGAAGGGCTCGCGGTGATCCCGTACAACCCGCTCGCCGGTGGGCTGCTGACGGGCAAGTACCGCGGCGCCGATGCCGCGCCCGAGCAGAACACGCGCTTCACGCTCGGCACGGCGGGTTCGATGTACCAGGATCGTTACTGGAACGAGCGCTGCTTCGCGAGCGTCGCGCAACTCAACAAGATCGCCGACGAGGCCGGCGTGCCGCTCGCCACGCTCGCGGTCGCGTGGGTGATGGCGAATCCGCTGATCACCGCACCGCTGCTCGGCGCGAGCCGGCCCGAGCAGCTCGACGCGACGCTCGCGGCCGCGCAGTACGCGCTCGACCCGACGCTGAAGCAGCGCCTCGACGAGCTGACGGCCGAGTACCGCAAGGGCGACGCACCGCGCTGAGTGCCGCCGCGGCGGCGTGCGCGATCTGGGGATGGCGCGCGCGGCCGCGCGCAGCGTCCAATCGCGCCCAGCCATGCTCGGCCACCGCATCTTCATCAGCTACCGGCGCGACGACAGCGCCGGCTACGCGCGCGCCGTGCACGAGGCGCTGGTGCGGCGCTTCGACGCCGCGCAGGTGTTCATGGACGTCGACGACATCGGCGCCGGCCAGCGCTTCGTCGAGGTGATCCGCCAGGCCGTCGGCGAGACGCAGGTGCTGCTGGTGCTGATCGGCCGGCGCTGGCGCGGCGAGCGCGATGGCGCCGCCGCGCGCCTCGACGACCCGGCCGACTTCGTGCGGCTCGAGGTCGCGGCCGCACTCGCCGGCGGCGTGCGCGTGATTCCGCTGCTGCTCGACGGCGCCGAGATGCCTGCTGAGGCGCAGCTGCCGCCCGACCTGCGCGCGCTCGCCGGGCGCAACGCGCTGACGTTGTCGAACGCGAGCTTCGCGGCCGACCTCGCGCGCCTGGAGGCGGTGTTGCGCGAGCCGGGCGGGGCACCCCCTGTGGCGCTGGCCACCGAGCCGCGGACCGGTCTGGCGCGCCATGCGGTGATCGTGGCGGCGCTGATCCTCGCGCTCGGCGCCGCCGCGTTCTGGGTCTGGCAGCGCGGCCGTCCGGTGGCGGCCGAATCGGCAGCCACGGCGCCCTCGGCGCCGCTCGCCGCCGTGGCCGGCGCGTGGCAGGCGCAGGTCCGCTACGACTGGCCGAACGCCGACTACGCAGAGCACTTCACGTTCAGCGTCGACGCGGGCGAGCTGCGCGGCAGCGCGAGCTTTCTCGGCGTGCCGCGCGGCGTGCTCGAGGGCCGCGTCGAGGCCGACGGCGTGCGCTTCGTGACGCGCACGCCCGAGCAGCCGGGCGGCGAGGCGGTGCACCGCTACCGCGGCCGGCTCGTCGGCGGCGAGCTGCGCTTCACGATGCAGACCGAGGGCGGCGCCTCGGCGCACGTGCCGGTCGAGTTCGTCGCGCGGCGCGCGCGTTAGGCGCGCACGGCCCGCATGAACGCGTGCAGTTTCGCCGCATCGAGCGCGCCGTCGGTGCGCACGCCGCTGCACAGGTCGAGCCCGAACGGTTCGACCGCCGCGATCGCCTCGGCGACGTTCGCCGGCGTCAGGCCGCCGGCGAGGAACAGCGGCACCTTTGCGGCGTCGCGGATGCGCCGGCTCAGGCGCCAGTCGTGGGTGCGGCCGGTGCCGCCGAGCTCCTTCACCGCGAGCTTCTGGTTGCCCGAGTCGAGCAGCAGCGCGTCGACGTGCTTGGCCGTCTCGATCGCCTCGTCGATCGAGGCCTCGCCGTCGACATGGATCACCTGCACCAGCCGGATGCCAGGCAGCGCCGCGCGCAGCCGCGCGAGCTCGTGCGGCTCGACGCGGTCGACGAGCTGGATCGTCGAGGTGCGGCAGCGCGCGTGCTGCGCGACGATCGCGTCGGCGTGCTGCAGCGCGGTGAGCAGGAAGGTCGCGACCGGCGGCGGCACCTGCGCGGCGATCTGCGCGATCAGCGCCTCGCCGATCACGCCGGGGCCGCTCGGCATCGCCGAGACCAGCCCGAGCGCCGACGCACCGGCCGCGACCGCGAGCCGCGCCTCGGCGACGCTCGAGATGCAGCAGACCTTGACGAACGGAGGCGGGCGGTCGGGCATGGCGGGGTCGCGGTGCGCCGGATTATCGATGCGCCCGAGCGCGTGCGCCCGCGCCCCACGCTCAGGCGCCGGCGAGGCGCCCGAGCGCCTCGCGCAGCACCGCGCGCACGTCCCTGAACCCGTCGGACGACGGCATCCAGCGCAGCACCGGCAGCTCGTTGCCGCGCGCCAGCCCCATCGGCGCCGGCTCGATCGCGATCGCGCCGCCGGCCGCGGCCTCGAACGCGCGCTGGGCGCGCGGCATGTGCCAGCCGTGCGTCACCAGCACGATGCGGCGGATGCCGGCCGGGCGCAGCAGCGCGAGGGTGCGAGACGCGTTCTCGCGGGTGTCGCGCGAGCGGTCCTCGAGCCACTTCAGCGGCCGGCCGAATTCGTCGGCGGCGATGCGCGCGGCGACCTGCGCCTCGGCCATCGCGTCGGGCTGGGCCCAGCCGACGCCGCCGCTGAACGCGACCGGCAGATTCGTCTGGCGCCCGAGCCACACGCCGTAGCGCAGCCGCTCGAGCGAGGCGTGCATCAGGCTGGCCGTGCCGTACTCGGGCGCGCGCGGCTCCATGCCGCCGCCGAGCACGACGATCGCGGTCGAGGGCGCCGCGCGCAGCGCCTGCACGCGCGCGGCCGAGAGCGCGGCTGGCGGGCGCAGCACGAACGCGCTCAGCGCGTCGGCCACACCGGTGCAGGCGCCGAGCCAGATCAACAGCACCGACAGCGCGACCAGCCCGCCGCCGAGGCCGCGCCGGCCCCGCATCAGCCGCACGCCGATCAGCAGCAGCACCAGCAGCGGCACCGGCGGCAGCAGCAGCGCGGTCAGCACCGGCTTCCAGGCATCGAGGCCGAGCAAAACGAAGAGGCTGTTCAAGGGCGGTTCGGAAGGGCGCTGCGGCGGCCCGGCATTGTGGCGCAGCGAGCGGTGCGCGCCTTGACACACGGGCCTTCGGGGCCCATGGCAGACTCGCAGCGCGCCCCGCGGGCGGGCGACAACAGGGGCCGTTGATGGCGGTGTGGCTCAGACGACTGGCGTGGGGCGTGGGCGCGGTGCTGCTGTTGTGGGCGGCGCTCTGGCTCGGCCTGCCGGCGCTGCTGAAATGGCAGCTGCCGTTGCGCGCCAGTGAAGCGCTCGGCCGGCCGGTGACGCTCGGCGCGGTGACGTTCCACCCATGGAACCTCGACCTCACGCTGGACGACCTCGTGATTGCCGGCGCGCCCGGCGCGCCGGGTGCCGCGCCGAGCGGCGCCGAGCCGCTGCTGAAGATCGGCCGTGTCCACGCCAACCTGTCGGCCGCGTCGCTGTGGCGGCTCGCGCCGGTGCTCGAGGCGCTCGAGGTCGATGCGTTGCGGCTGCGCGTCGCGCGCACCGCCGCGGGCCACTACGACATCGACGACCTGATCGCGCGCTTCACGCCCAAGCCCGACGCGAAGCCGGCCGCCGAGCCGGCACGCTTCGCGCTCTACAACGTGCAGCTGCGCGACGCGCAGGTCCGCTTCGACGACCGACCGGTGCAGCGCGTGCACACGGTCGACGCGCTCCACCTGACGCTGCCGTTCGTCTCGAACCTGCCGGCGCAGGTCGAGATCAAGGTC
>DATMIN010000618.1:0-6122 GCA_035554275.1 Burkholderiaceae bacterium | reverse complement strand
ACCTTCATCAGCACGTGCACCGGCTCGACCCGCGCCGAATACACCGGCGCGTTGGTGTAGCCCTGCGGCAGCCAGCGGGAGGTAGTGCCGCCCTCCATCACCGAGGCGTTGTCGCTGTACGCGACGATCGTGCGCTGCGGGCTCGTGGCCTCGGTGTGGCGGATCATCTGGAACATCGAGTGCGGCTGCGCGACGCCGTCGATCACGAAGCTGGCGTTGAAAATCTTGTGGCGGCAGTGCTCGCTGTTCGCCTGCGCGAACATCATCAACTCGACGTCGGTCGGGTTGCGCGCCAGGCCGGTGAACGCGTCGACAAGGTAGTCGATCTCGTCATCGGAGAGCGCGAGGCCGAAGTCGGTGTTCGCGCTGACGAGCGCGGCGCGGCCGCGGCCGAGCACGTCGACATGCGCCATCGGCACGGCCGGCTGGGTGTCGAACAGCTGGACGGCCGCCTCGCGCGTGGCGAGCACGCTCTCGGTCATGCGGTCGTGCAGCAGCGCGGCGGCGGCCTGCCACTCGTCGGCGGACAGCGGCTTGGCGCCGCCGAGCAGGCCGCTCTTCAGCGTCAGGCGGTATTCGGTGACGCGCTCGACGCGGCGCACCGCCAGGCCGCAGTTGTGCGCGATGTCGGTCGCCTTCGAGGCCCACGGCGAGACCGTGCCCAGGCGCGGCGCGACGACCAGCAGCGTGCCGTCGGCGGCACCCTGGTACGCGTTGCCGTAGCGCAGCAGCGCGCTCAGCTTGTCGTGCTCGGCGCGGGTCAGTTCGGCGTCGCTCCAGACCCAGTGCACGTGGCGCGCGTCGACCGCGGTGATGCGCGGGTTGACCGCCTGAAGGCGCGCCAGCAGCGCGAGCGCGCGGAACGGCGAGAGCGCGTTGCCGCCCTCGAAGTGAGACAGGTGCTTGGGGGTGGTCACGCGGCGCAATCCCGGAATGTGAGCTGGGGTCGGCATGGCCGGAGCGGGCTCGGGGTCGCGCCGGTGCAAGCCCGCGATTTTACGGGTGCGATGAGATAATCCCGGCCATGACGATCACGATCAAATCGGCCGCCGATGTCGCAGGAATGCGCGTCGCCGGCCGCCTCGCCTCCGAAGTGCTGGACCTGCTCACGCCGCACGTGAAGGCCGGCGTCAGCACCGAAACGCTCGACCGGCTCGCGCACGACCACATCGTGAACGTGCAACAGGCCGTGCCGGCGCCGCTGAACTACGCGCCGCCCGGCTACACGCCCTATCCGAAGTCGATCTGCACCTCGATCAACCACCAGGTCTGCCACGGCATTCCGAACGACCGGCCGCTGAAGAACGGCGACATCGTCAACATCGACGTGACGGTCATCAAGGACGGCTGGCACGGCGACACCAGCCGTATGTTCATCGTCGGTGAAGGCTCGATCGCGGCCAAGCGGCTGTGCCAGATCACCTACGAGGCGATGTGGAAGGGCATCGCGAAGGTCAAGCCGGGCGCGCACCTGGGCGACATCGGCCACACGATCCAGACCTTCGCCGAATCGAACGGCTTCTCGGTGGTGCGCGAGTTCTGCGGCCACGGCATCGGGCAGAAGTTCCACGAAGAGCCGCAGGTGCTGCACTACGGCCGCCCGGGCACGCTCGAGGCGCTGGTGCCCGGGATGATGTTCACGATCGAGCCGATGATCAACGCCGGCCGGCGCGAGATCCGCGAGATGGGCGACGGTTGGACGATCGTCACGAAAGACCGGTCGCTGTCGGCGCAATGGGAGCACACGGTGCTCGTCACCGAGACCGGTTACGAGGTGATGACGCTGTCGGCCGGCAGCCCGGCCCTGCCGGCGTTCGTCGGCGGCCTGGCCACGGCCGCGGCCTGATCGCACCCGATGGCCGCCGTGCTCGACGCAGCGCCGGCCTCGCCGAGCCTGGTCGATCTGCGCGGCCGCTTTCGCACCCGCAAGGCGGCGCTGCTCGAGCACTTCGTCGAATCGCGCCCCACCGCGCCGGCGGCGCTGACGCTGCTGCGGGCGCTGTCGAAGGTGGTCGACGAAACGCTCGCCGCGCTCTGGCACCGCGCCGCGATGCCGCCCGGCACGGCGCTGCTCGCGGTCGGCGGCTACGGCCGCGGCGAGCTGTTCCCGCATTCCGACGTCGACGTGCTGGTGCTGCTGCCGCCGGGCGCCGCCGCCGACGCGCCGAACCCGACGATCGAGTCGTTCATCACCGCGTGCTGGGACATCGGCCTGGAGATCGGCTCGAGCGTGCGCAGCGTCGGCGAGTGCGTCGCGATGGCGAAGAGCGACGTGACGGTGCAGACCGCGCTGCTCGAATCGCGCTACCTGTGCGGCTCGCGGCGCGTGTTCGCCACCTTCCGCCACGCCAACACGCAGGCGATGGAGCCGAAGGCGTTCCTGCGCGCGAAGACGTTCGAGATGCTGCAGCGCCATCGCAAGTACGAGGACACGCCGTACGCGCTCGAGCCGAACTGCAAGGAGAGCCCGGGCGGCCTGCGCGACCTGCAGGTCGTGGTCTGGGTTGCGCGCGCCGCGGGCCTGGGCAAGACCTGGGCGGCGCTGGCGGCGCGCGGGCTGATCACGCCGTTCGAGGTCAAGCAGCTGAATCGCAACGAGGGGCTGCTGAAGCTGATCCGCGCCCGGCTGCACATGATCGCGGGCCGGCGCGAGGACCGGCTGGTGTTCGACCTGCAGACCGCCGTGGCCGAGAGCTTCGGCTACCACGGCACGCACGGCCAGCGCGCCTCCGAGGTGCTGATGCGGCGCTACTACTGGGCGGCCAAGGCGGTGACGCAGCTGAACCAGATCCTGATGCTCAACATCGAGGAGCGCATCAACGGCTCGCAGGGCGCGCCGATGCGGCGCATCACGCCCAAGTTCCTCGAGCGCGGCGGCATGCTCGAGGTGGCGAGCGACGACCTGTACCAGCGCGACCCGCACGCGATCCTCGAGACCTTCCTCGTCTACCAGCAGACGATCGGGCCGAAGGGGCTGTCGGCGCGCACGCTGCGCGCGCTCTACAACGCGCGTGACCTGATGGACGCGAAGTTTCGCCACGACCCGGTGAACCGCGCCACGTTCATGAAGATCCTGCAGGCCGAGCGCGGGCAGACGCACGCCTTCCGGCTGATGAACCAGACCAGCGTGCTCGGCCGCTACCTGTGGGTGTTCCGGCGCATCGTCGGGCAGATGCAGCACGACCTGTTCCACGTCTATACCGTCGACCAGCACATCATCATGGTGCTGCGCAACGTGCGGCGCTTCTTCATCCCCGAGCACGCGCACGAGTACCCGTTCTGCTCGCAGCTCGCCGCCGGCTTCGACCGGCCGTGGGTGCTGTACGTCGCCGCGCTGTTTCACGATGTCGCGAAGGGCCGCGGCGGCGACCACTCCGAGCTCGGGGGGCGCGAGGTGCGGCGCTTCTGCCGCGACCACGGCGTGACGGGCGAGGACGCGGCGCTGATCGAGTTCCTCGTCGAGGCGCACCTGACGATGTCGCACATCGCGCAAAAGGAAGACCTCTCCGACCCCGACGTGGTGCAGGGCTTCGCCGAACGCGTGCGCGACGAGCGCACGCTGACCGCGCTGTACCTGCTGACGGTGGCCGACATCCGCGGCACCAGCCCGAAGGTCTGGAACGCCTGGAAGGGCAAGCTGCTCGAAGACCTGTACCGCGTCACGCTGCGCGCGCTCGGCGGCGCGCGGCCGAACCTCGACGCCGAGGTCGAGGCGCGCAAGCTCGAGGCGCGCCAGATGCTCAACCTCGCGGCGTTCGCGCCCGGCGTGCAGCACGCGCTGTGGAACACGCTCGAGCTGAGCTACTTCGCGCGCCACGACGCCGCCGACATCGCCTGGCACACCCGCGCGCTGATCGACCGCGTCGAGAGCCGCACGCCGGTCGTGCAGGCGCGCGTGTCGCCGCTCGGCGAGGGCCTGCAGGTGCTGGTCTACGCGCCCGACCAGCCCGATCTGTTCGCGCGCATCTGCGGCTACTTCGACAGCGCCGGCTTCAACATCCTCGACGCCAAGGTGCACACCACCCGCAAGGGCTACGCGCTCGACACCTTCCAGGTCAACAGCCCGAACCTCGAGCCGGAGGCGCACGATCTGCACTACCGCGACCTGATCAGCTACGTCGAGACCCAGCTCGGCCTGGCGCTGGCCACCAGCGCGCCGCTGCACGAGCCGGGGCGCGGGCGCATCTCGCGACGCGTGCGCTCGTTCCCGATCACGCCGCGCATCACGCTGCGCCCCGACGAGCGCGCGCAGCGCTGGCTGCTCGCGGTCTCGGCGAGCGACCGCTCGGGCCTGCTGTACTCGATCGCGCGCGTGCTGGCGCGGCACCAGATCAACCTGCAGCTGGCGAAGATCTCCACGCTCGGCGAGCGCGTTGAAGACACCTTCCTGATCGACGGCGCGGCGCTGCAGCAGAACCGCGTGCAGCTGCAGATCGAGACCGAGCTGCTCGACGCGCTCGGCTGATCACCACTTCACGATGCTCGTTACCCTGACGGCGCAGGACGCGCTGGCCCGGCTCGACGAATTCGACACGCTGATCGACGCCCGCTCGGAGAGCGAGTTCGCGCTCGACCGGCTGCCGGGCGCGCTCAACTGGCCGTCGCTGACGGACGCGCAGCGCGCCGCCATCGGCACCGAGTATGTCCAGGTCTCGCCGTTCCTCGCCAAGAAGCGCGGCGCCGCGCTGGTGGCGCGCAACATCGCCGGTCACATCGAGCGCGAGGTGCTCGACAAGCCGAAGGACTGGCGCCCGCTCGTCTACTGCTGGCGCGGCGGCAGCCGCAGCGGCGCGCTCGCGACGGTGCTCGACCAGATCGGCTTTCGCGTGGCGCTCGTCAAGGGTGGCTACCAGGCCTACCGGCGCGCGCTGGTCGTGGCGCTGCAGATCCTGCCGGCGGGCTTCGACTATCGCGTCGTGTTCGGGCCGACCGGCTCGGGCAAGAGCCGGCTGCTGCAGGTGCTGCGCTCGCTCGGCGCGCAGGTGCTCGACCTCGAGGCGCTCGCGAACCACCGCGGCTCGGTGCTCGGCCTCGTGCCGGGCCAGCCGCAGCCGGGCCAGAAGCAGTTCGAGAGCCGCGTGTGGGACGCGATGCGGCGCTTCGACACGGCACGGCCGGTCTACCTCGAGAGCGAGAGCCGGAAGATCGGCGACCTGCGCGTGCCGCCCGAGCTGGTCGAGAAGATGCGCGCCGCGCCGTGCCTGCGGCTCGGGCTCGAGCTCGACGCGCGGGTCCGGCTGCTGCTCGACGAATACGACTTCTTCGTCACCGACACGCCGGCGTTCTGCGCCCGGCTCGATGCGCTGCGCACGTTCCGCGGCCACGCCGTCGTCAACGCGTGGCAGGAGGCGGCGCGCGCCGGGCGCAGCGCCGAGGTCGTGCGCGCGCTGCTCGTCGAGCACTACGACCCGATCTACGCGCAATCGCTCGAGCGCAACTTCGCCGGCGCACGCGCACCGCTCGCGACGCTCGAGTGGGACGGCAGCGACGCGAGCCTGCAGGCCGCGGCGCAGGTCGCGATCAGCGCCGGTTGAGGGGCCTGGCCTCTGGAAGCCTTCCTCGTCTCGACCGGCGTCGTCGCGCTCGGTGAAATGGGCGACAAGACCCAGCTGCTCGCGATGCTGCTCGCGGTGCGGTACCAAAGGCCGCTGCCGATCGTGCTCGGCATCCTCGTCGCCACGCTCGTCAACCACGCGAGCGCCGGCCTCGTCGGCCAGTGGATCGCGCAGGCGCTCGGCCCGACCGTGCTGCGCTGGGTGATCGGCGTGTCGTTCATCGCGATGGCGGCGTGGATGCTGATCCCCGACCAGATCGACGGCAATGAGTCCGCCACCGCGCGCTTCGGCGTCTTCGGCACCACCGTGATCGCGTTCTTCCTCGCCGAGATGGGCGACAAGACGCAGATCGCGACGGTCGCGCTGGCGGCGCGCTACCAAGACCTGGTGGCGGTGGTCGCCGGCACGACGCTCGGCATGCTGATCGCCGACGTGCCGGCGGTGTTCGTCGGCGACCGGCTCGCCAGCGCGGTTCCGATGAAGCTGGTGCACGGCATCGCGGCGGCGATCTTCGCGGCGTTGGGGGTGGCGACGCTGTTCAACGTCGGCAACCTGTTCTGAGCCGCA
>DATMIN010000617.1:0-6269 GCA_035554275.1 Burkholderiaceae bacterium | reverse complement strand
CCTGCACGACTACACACGCATCAACGTGATGCGCCAGTACGACTCTCTCGACAAGTTCCTGCAGGCCTGGAACGGTGCCGACCGCAAGGCCGCCCTGATCGAGGCGCTCGAAGCCGAAGGCGTGCTGTTCGAGGCGCTGGCCGACGAGATCGGCAAAGACCTCGACCCGTTCGACCTGCTGCTGCACGTCGCCTACAACATGCCGCCTCTCACCCGCCGTGAGCGCGCGAACCGGGTGAAGAAGCGCAACGCGTTCGCCAAATACGGCGAGACCGCTCGCCGCGTGATCGAAGCGCTGATCGATAAGTACGCCGACGAGGGCGTGCAAACCATCGAGAGCATGGAAGTGCTGCGTGTCCCGCCGCTCGACACGCTGGGCACGCCGATGGAGCTTGTCAAGAGCTTCGGTGGCCGTGCGCAGTACGACGCTGCCGTGCGCAGCCTCGAACAAGAACTCTACCGACCCGAGCCCTGAACCTGAATGTCGAACCTCTCCTCCGTCATCAAGTCGATTCAAGACGTGATGCGCCAAGACAGCGGCGTCGATGGCGACGCCCAACGCATCTCGCAGCTCACGTGGCTGCTGTTCCTCAAGGTCTTCGACGCGCAGGAAGCAGAGCTCGAACTCACGCGAGACGGCTACCGGAGCCCGATTCCCGAACACCTGCGCTGGCGCCACTGGGCCGACGATGCCGAGGGCCGGACCGGCGAAGGCCTGCTCGAGTTCGTCAACGCGCAACTCTTCCCCAAGCTCAAGACCCTGCCCGGTGATACCGAACGCAACCCGCGCGGCTTTGTCGTGCGCGGCGTGTTCGAAGACGCCTACAACTACATGAAGAGCGGGCAGTTGCTGCGCCAGGTCATCAACAAGCTCAACGCCATCGACTTCAACCGCCAGACCGAACGCCACCAGTTCAACGACATCTACGAGAAGATTCTCAAAGACCTGCAGTCGGCCGGCAACGCCGGCGAGTTCTACACGCCGCGCGCCGTCACGCAGTTCATGGTCGACATGGTGAACCCGAAGCTCGGCGAGCGCGTGCTCGATCCGGCCTGCGGCACGGGTGGTTTTCTGGTCTGCGCCATCGAGCATCTGCGCAAGCAGGTCAAGAACGCCGACGATCAAGCCACGCTGCAGCGCTCCATCGGCGGCTTCGAGAAGAAGCAGTTGCCGCACATGCTCTGCGTCACCAACCTGATGCTGCACGACATCGAAGTGCCAAGCCAAGTGGTGCACGGCAACACGCTGGAGCGCCCGTATACAAGCTGGACGGCCGAGCAGAAGGTCGAGGTCATCATCACCAACCCGCCTTTCGGCGGCATCGAAGAGCCCGGCATCGAGCAGGGCTTCCCGGCTGACGTACGCACCAAGGAAACGGCCGACTTGTTCCTCGTATTGATCAAGCGGCTGTTGCGCGACAACGGTCGCGGCGCGCTGGTGCTGCCCGACGGCACGCTGTTCGGCGAAGGCGTGAAGTCGCGCATCAAGGAGCAACTGCTCGCCGAGTGCAACCTGCACACGATCGTGCGCCTGCCCAACGGCGTGTTCAGCCCGTACACCGGCATCAAGACCAACCTGCTGTTCTTCACCAAGGGCACGGCGACGAAGCAGGTTTGGTACTACGAGCACCAGTACCCGGCCGGCGTGAAGAACTACAACAAGACCAAGCCGATCCGCATCGAAGAGTTCGATGTCGAGAAGGCGTGGTGGGGCGACGAAGCGGATGGTTTCGCTAGCCGCGTGGAAGGCGAGTTCGCGTGGAGGGTGGGCATCGAGGCGATCAGGGCGAGCGGCTTCAACCTCGACCAGAAGAACCCGCATGCGGGGCCGAAGGTGAGCCACGATCCGGATGAGTTGTTGGCCGAGTACCAGAGGCTGCAGGCAGAGGCGCAGGGGATTCGAGATCAGTTGAAAGCGATCCTGAGCGCGGCGTTGGCGGGACAATAGCGCCCAGACGCAGTCAGACGCAGAGCCCGCCATGCCAACGATCAGCAGCTTCTATGGCATCCTGATCCGGATGTATTTTTTCGATGCCGAACAGCATCATCTGCCCCACATTCACGCGCAGTATCAGGGGCAACAGGCTCAGTTCGCCATCGACAGCGGCGAGGTCCTTGCGGGCGCGTTGCCGCGTGCGCAAACGCGCCTTGTGCCTGGATCGAGATCCACCAGGACGAGCTGGCGGCAGCGTGGCAGATGGCCGTCAACGGTTTTCGCCCCGGCAAAATCGCCCCCTTGCAGTGATGAAGGAGCCCGCATCATGAACCCCCAAGTCACCCGAGCGACCCCGCAAGCCGACCACCGCCTGCTGCTGGAATTCGACAACGGCGAGACACGCCTGTTCGACCTGACCCCGTGGCTCGACAAGGGCGTGTTCCGCGCGCTGCGCGACAGCCCCGAATTCGCGCAAGCGCGCGTGGTGGACGGCTCGGTCGAATGGCCGGGAGAGATCGACCTGAGCTACGACACGCTGTATTTGCGCAGCGTGGTGGTGAAGCAGGCCACGGCCGCGTGAGCCAACCGGCGCTGGAGGTTCGGGAGCGGAGCGCGAGGTTCTTTGTTCAAGATGAGCCGGCGCTGATTCGTGAGTTCGATCTCTTTGCAACCTCACCCAGCGCAATAGCAAAGCTCAGGGAGCTGATCCTGTCGCTCGCAGTTCGGGGCAAGCTGGTTCTGCAGAATCAAGAAGACGAGCCTGCGGGTTTGGCGCTCGGCCGCATGGAAGCGATGAAGGCACGATTGATTGCCGACGGCAAGATCAAGCAGGACAAGACTGACGCGGACATCGCTGACGGAGAGATGCCTTTCCGCCTTCCGCCCGGTTGGGCGTGGGCTCGTCTTAATCAAATGACGGCCATCTTGAACGGGCGAGCCTATGCAAAGCAGGAACTGCTCGACTCCGGCACGCCAGTTCTGCGGGTCGGCAACCTCTTCACATCGAAGCACTGGTACTACTCGAACCTGACGCTTGAGGAAGCCAAGTACTGCGCTGCCGGCGATCTGCTCTTTGCTTGGTCGGCATCCTTCGGCCCCTTCATTTGGCCCGGCCCGAAGGCCATCTACCACTATCACATCTGGAAGCTTGCTCTCCATTCAGATGCTGACTTGGACAAGAGCTTTCTCTACACGTTCTTGCTTGAGAAGACGCAGGAAATGAAAGCGTCCGGTCATGGCGTTTCCATGATCCACATGACCAAAGAGGCCATGGAAAAGATCGTGGTCCCTGTGCCGCCCCTCGCCGAACAGCACCGCATCGTCGCCCGCGTCGAAGAACTGATGAAGCTCTGCGACGCGCTGGAGCAAAGCGGGCGGCTGTCCGACGAGCAGCATGCGCGGCTCACGTCCACGCTGTTCGATGCCCTGGCCGCCAGCGACTCGGCTCGTGCGCTCGCCGAGAACTGGCAGCGCATCGCCGAGCACTTCGACCTGCTGCTCGACCGCCCCGAAGCCATTGATGCTCTCGAACAAACCATCCTCCAACTCGCGGTGCGTGGGTTGCTGGTGGCGCAGGGTGAGCGCGCTATCCAAGCGAGGGCAGTCGCGGTCACGGCCAGTTTTGAAGACATCGAAATCAGTTCGATGCCGCTTCCCGCTGGATGGGAGGCAGTGGGCTTCTTGGACGTTTGCTCTGTGAGTGGCGGCTCAACGCCGAGCAAGGCGCGAGCGGATTTTTGGAACGGTCATGTCCCGTGGGTTAGCCCGAAGGACATGAAGCGCGATGTAATCGGTGACGCCATTGATCACATTTCGGAGCGGGCCTTGGCGCAGACCAGTCTCTCGCTGGTGCCGACAGGCAGCGTATTGGTCGTTGTGCGTGGAATGATCTTGGCTCATTCGTTCCCGGTGGCCATTACGTCTGCTCCGGTGACGATCAATCAAGACATGAAAGCGCTTAGCCCACGAAAGGCTGAACTGGCTCCCTACTTGGCGCTTGTTTGCAAAGGCTTCAAGCGCGAAATCTTGTCCTTGGTCGAGAGATCGACGCACGGAACGTGCAAGCTTGAATCAACCAAGTTGTTTGGCTGGCGGTTCGGCTTACCACCGCTCGCCGAACAACACCGCATCGTCGCCCGCGTTGAGGAACTTCGCCGCCTCTGCGCCCAACTGCGCGAGCGGCTCACCGCGGCTCGCCGCACGCAAAGCGAACTGGCCAACGCGCTGGTCGCCGAGGCCGGTTGAGCGCAACCACCGCACGCCGCACGATGCTGCATCACCCTGCCATCACCGAAATCTGGGAGCGCACCCAGCAAGGCATGACAAGGCCGTTTCGTTGCGGTGCAGACGACGGCCACAGCTACTACCTCAAGAGCCGCGGCGCAGGCTGGCGAAGCTTGGTCTGCGAATGGGTTGCAGGGCGGCTGGCTGAAGAACTCAAGCTGCCCATCGCGCCATTCGCGCAGGTGCGCGTCGACAAATTGTTTCAGGACACGATGGGCTTCCATGGCGACCACGATCTTGCCGCCGGCCTGGCTTTCGGTTCGCGCATCGCCGAGCACACGCGCGAGTTCGAGCCCTCGCTGCTGGCCCGCTGTGATACGGCCTTTCGGCGCGACCTCGTGGCGTTCGACTGGTGGGTTCGCAACGCAGACCGAACGCTGGGTGTGCTCTCGGGAAACCCAAACTTGTTGTGGAACGCCGAAACCCAGGCGCCGGTGGTGATCGACCACAACATGGCCTTTGACCGGGGCTTCGATGCGTCACTGTTCCTGCAAACCCACGTCTTCCGGGCCGACTTCGAGGTGATCGCTGGCGACATGTTGCTGCGTGCCGACTATGAACAGCGCTTCAACGGGTTGCTCGGGGGCTTTGCTGCGATCTGGGCGCAACTGCCTCAGAATTGGGTGGTCGACGAAGACGGCCAAGGCCGCGCCGACCCGGACGAGTTCCTCGCCGTGCTGCGGCGGGTCAACCAGCCTGGCTTTTGGACCTGACGCCCCGATATACCTCGATCATGCAACGCGACATCGCTCACTACACGCTGGTTCGCCTGCTGCCGCAGGTGGACGCGGGCGAGTTCGCCAATGTGGGTGTGGTGCTGGCCTGCCCAAGGCAGGGTTATTTCGAGTTCCGTCTGATCAAGCGCTACGGGCGCGTGACCCGGTTCTTCGAAGAGTTCACCGGCGAGCTGTTTCTGCGGGTGCGGCGCGAGGTGGAGGCCGAGTTGCGCCACATTCGCACGCAGATCGGCGAAAGCGGCGCACGCGACCAGAGCCTGGTATTGCGGGTTCTGCAAGACCTGACCAAGCCGCGCGAGAGCATGGTTCGCTATGCGCCGCTGCGCATGCTGATCACCGATGACCCCAAGGCAGAGACGGACCGGCTGGTGGCGCGCTATGTGCAGCGCAATGGCGAGGCAATGCGCCAACGGCGCGAAGAGGTGCTGACGCGGCATGTGGGCCGCGTGCTGCGCACGCAGCAGCTCGGGCATGCCTTCGAGCCTGAAGAGGTGGGCCCTGACGAGTTTCCGGTTCAGTTGCCATTGGTGTACGAGCGCGACGGCGAGGCGCTTGCCGCGATCAAGCCGCTGGATCTGACCCAGGACGAGCCGGTCAAGATCTATGAGCACGGTGACCTGTGGGTCGGCCGTCTCAGGCGACTGAAGCAGCTTGGCGCCTTGCCGGCTGGGATGCTGGTGGCGGTGGAAGGCCCGAACGCCGACGACCCGCGCCGATACCGCGCCTACGCCGACATCGTGCACGAACTCGGCGCCATTCACATCGAAGTCACCGAAGCCGCGAACAACGCGCGCATTCTGGAGTTCGCACAAGCTCGCGTGGCGCTGGCGTGAGGTAGCGGCGCGGCCGGGCCTTTCTCAGGCGGCCGACGCCACGACCTTCTGCTCGATCGCGCCGAACACGCTCGCGCCGTCGGCGCCGGCCATCTCGATGCGCACCGTGTCGCCGAACTGCATGAATTCGGTCGTCGGCGCGGCGCCGGCACTGTCGATCATCTCGAGCGCGCGCTGCTCGGCGATGCACGACCAGCCGCGCGAGCGATCGGCGTTGCTGACGGTGCCGCTGCCGATGATGCTGCCGGCGCGCACGCGGCGCGTCTTGCACAGGTGCGCGATCAGCTCGCCGAAGTGGAACTGCATGTCGGCTCCGGCGTCGCAGTGGCCGACGCGCTTGCCGTTCCAGCGCGTCTCGAGCGTCAGGTGGACGCGGCCGTGGCGCCACGCGGCGCCGAGCTCGTCGGGCGTCACCGCGACCGGGCTGAACGCGGTGGCCGGCTTGGCCTGCACGAAGCCGAAGCCCTTCGCGAGTTCGGC
>DATMIN010000616.1:0-4610 GCA_035554275.1 Burkholderiaceae bacterium | reverse complement strand
GAAACGGCTGGCGCTCCAATCGGCCTGATCCATGCGCTCGGTTCGGGGCTGGTGATCGCGCGGCTGGCCAGCGCCTGGGGCTTGAGCCATTCGCTGGGCCCCACGATGCCTCGCCAAGCCGGTGCCGGTGCGACAGCGCTGGTGGTTGCGGCAGCGTCTGTCTTGATCGCGTATCGCCTGGTTGCGGGGCATTGACTGCGTGTCCCAGGCTTTAGCCCGGCACGCGGGAGGCGGCTAGGGAAATCACGGCATAGGAGGCATAAGTTCCGAATATGCTTGATAAGGCAGTTATTGTATTGATGCCTAATATGGCATACAGTGCACCCCATGGACTACCCGATTCAGTCTCCCAGCCAACTCTCTGCCCACCTGCGTTCATTGCGCAAGTCGCGCGGACTCAACCAGGTGCAGCTCGGCGCCGTGCTGGGGGTCGGACAGACACGCATCGCACGCATCGAACGCGATCCGACCGCGGTCAGTGTCGAGCAGTTCCTGGCCTTGCTGGGAGCGCTCGGCGTGCAGATGGTGCTGCGCCCGAATGGACCCGGCGGCGTTGCCGATGCGCCGGCGGATGCATTCGGCGCGACGTCAACCAGGCCCGCGCACGCAAGACGGCGCCCGTTGGGCGAGCCCTGGTAACGGACTTCAACGCGTCCGCATGGCCGAGCTGCACGTCTGGATGAACGGCCAGCCCGTGGCCGTGTGGACCACGCTGCGCACCGGCACGCCGGCGCTGCGTTATCACGAGACCTGGGCGCGATCGGAAGTGGGCCGCGCCCTGTCGCTGTCGCTGCCCTTCACGGTGGGGCTCGAGCACCGTGGCGATGCGGTCACGAACTACTTCGACAACCTCCTTCCCGACAGCGCCGAGATCCGGCGTCGACTGCGCCGGCGGTTCCACGCCCGTTCCGACGACGCGTTCGACCTGTTGTCCGCTGTCGGGCGGGACTGCGTCGGTGCGGTCCAGCTCATGCCACCGGGTGTTGCCCCGGAGGGTTGGGATCGTGTCGATGCCGAACGCCTGACGGATGCAGATGTCGACAGAGTCTTGGCGTCCGTCACATCGGAGCAACCGCTCGGCCAGCACGGTGAGGACGACCTGCGAATCTCCATCGCCGGCGCGCAGGAGAAGACGGCGTTGCTGCGAATGGGCGGGAAGTGGTACAGGCCGACAGGTGCTACACCGACCACGCACATCCTGAAGCTTCCGCTCGGCCTTGTGGGCAACATGCGCGCCGACATGACCGACTCGGTCGAGAACGAATGGCTGTGCGGCCAGCTGATGAACGAGCTGGGCATCGCCACGGCCGAAACGGAAATCGCCACCTTTGGCGAAACGAAGGCGTTGGTCGTCACGCGCTTCGACCGCCGCTGGCAAGGCGTGCCCGAAGGCGGTGAACAGAAGGCGCGCTTCAAGCCGCCGGAAGGTTCATGGATCGCGCGTCTGCCACAGGAGGACTTTTGTCAGGCGCTCGGCATCGCACCCGATCGGAAGTACGAGAGCGACGGCGGCCCGTCGGTGCGCGACTGCCTCGGGGTGCTGGCCAACAGCGAGCACGCGGTCGAGGACCGCACCACATTCGCGCTCGCGCAACTGGCGTTCTGGCTGCTGGCAGCGACCGATGGGCATGCGAAGAACTTCTCGATCCAGCATCGGCGTGGGGGTCGATTCCATCTGGCGCCGTTGTACGACGTGTTGTCGGCGTGGCCGATCATCGGGCGCGGTCCGAACCAGTTGCCCTATCAGCGGGCCCGGCTCGCGATGGCGCTCCGCGGTCAGAACGCGCACCACCGGTTGGGGGAGATCGAGGTGCGGCACTGGAAGCGGCTGGCGGCAACGTCTGGCGCGGGTGTCTGGGACCGAATGAAAGCCATGGCCGAGCGCGTCGACGATGCGCTTCAGGCTGTCGAGCGCCGCCTGCCATCGGGCTTTCCGAACAACGTCTGGTCGCGCGTCGCGGCCGGGATGCGGCGACACGCAGCGCTCTTCCTGAGAGCCGTCTCTGATTCGACCTAGAGCGGTTGATCCCTTCAGAGCGCCTGTCATCGATTCCAGTCGATCTGGTCGAGCAAGCGCTTCAAGCGTCGCGTCTTCGCGGGATTGAGTTGCGCGGCCCAGGCCACGCGGCCCTGCAGATACTCGCGCCAATGAGGCTTGCCCTCGCGGTTCTGGGCCGCCGGGCCTCGTTTCACGCATTGATGCAGGATGGCCTTGAGTCGATCGAACTCTGCGCGTGGCAGGTTCGGGTGGCGGTTGACGACGATGCTGCATACCGACTGGCGTTGCGCGCCCGTCAGGCAGCGCGTCTTGCGGTGGTTGAGTGCAAAGCCTTCCTCCAGCGCAATCCGCCCCACCCAGGCCTCGACGCGCGGCATACCGTCGCGCAGGTGCGTCCCGCCCGACATCACGATGTCGTCGGCGTAGCGCGTGTACCGCGCGCCGAGCCCGTGGGCCAGGCCATCGAGGCGCAGATCGAGTCGGAACGCGCACAGGTTGGCCAGTGCGGCCGAGCTGGGCGCGCCCTGCGGAAGATGGGGGTCGCGCAGGCGTTGCATCTGGGTCCAGCTCAGGCCACCGTCTTCATGCATGCGCTGCAGCACCGGCTCGGGCGTTGCCGTCGTGCACAGGGCGGTGAGTTCCCGCGCCACCGTTTCCGAATAGCCCAGGGTCGCGAACAGGGCGTGTACCCGCGAAGCCCTGACCGACGCGAAGAAGTCCTGCAGGTCGAACTTCAGCACCACGGCCTGTCCGGCGTGCGCGCGGGCATGGTCGACTACCGATCGGTCGCGCGTGTAGCCGCAGGCGGATTCGTGCGGCCGGATGCGGTCGAGCAGGTCGTCGAGCAGGCGGCGCTGCAACGGCATCAGGTAAGGGTGGGGCACTTCGAGCAGGCGCCAGCCGCCGCTGCGCTTGGCCAGCAGCCGGTAGCGGTAGTGCTGCTCGCCGAGTCGGTTGCGGCGCTGCCAGGCCGAAGGGCGTGTCAGGCGCCACATGCCGCCGTTCGACACGCCGAGCCAGCCGCCGAGCGCTGCGGTGTGGGGCCAGTACGGCACCTGGCAGTGGTCCAGGCCGAGCGGCAGCGGCTGCATGCCGGTGCGCTCGCGAAGGATGTGGCGGCGCACCGTTGGCTTCTCGTCCGCGAGCCAGGCGTGCGCATAGCCCGGGTCGCGCTCGACAAGAGTGGCGAGCGTTCGCGTCGTCAGTCGGCGCCAGTGTTCGCCGGGCAATCGTGCGCATCGCTGTGCCAGCGCGGCGTACCAGGCCGCCTCGGCGCCGAGGCAAGCGCACATGCGCGCCGTGAGGCCGGCGACGTTCGGCGGTCCCGCCAGCATGGCACGTGCCACTGCCAGCGCAGTGAGTCTCCGGAGGGTCGGCATCTGGTTCTCGAGGTGCGGCACGCCACCCAACCTGCGGGTGATGCGTGAGCAGGCTGGCGAAGATCGCCATGGGGCTCACGCCACGGGTGGAGCTGACAAGACAGGAACCGCGGGGGATCCCCGCGGTGCGAAGACACCTCCGGTACAACAACTGCTGGAAGGCTTCGCGTCGAACTTGGGTGACGGCCGCGCGCGGATTATCAGGGGCGTCGCGAGGCGGAGTGCCGTCGCAGCCACGCCGGCCCGCGTTGGCATCCGTCTTGCGAAGGACGCGGACTCCAGCGGATGATCGACCCGCCATGCGCGTCCTCGTGATCTACAGCCACCCCGTCGAGACCAGCTACTGCGCCGCGCTGCACGCGCAGGTGGTCGAGAGCCTGCGCGCGGCCGGCCACGAGGTCGACGACTGCGACTTGTACGCGGAAGACTTCAACCCGGTGCTGTCGCGCGCCGAGCGGCTCGGCTACCACGACATCCCGGCGAATCGCGCGCCGGTCGAGGCCTACGTGGAACGGGTCGAGCGTGCCGACGCGCTGGTGCTGTGCTTTCCGACCTGGTGCTTCGGCATGCCGGCGATGTTGAAGGGCTTCTTCGACCGGGTGTTCCTGCCCGGCGTGGCGTTCGACATGAGCGATCCGGCGAACGTGAAGCCGGCGCTCACGCACCTGAAGCGCATCGCCGCGGTCGTCACCTACGGCCGGCCGCGCTGGGCCGCGATCGCGATGGGCGACCCGCCGCGCAAGGTGGTCACGCGCTACCTGAAGCGCCTGAGCGGCGGCGCGCGCGTCGACTACCATGCGTACTACCACATGAACATCGCGACGCGGCCCCAGCTCGACCGGTTCCGGCAGCGTGTCGGCGCCGCAATGGCGCGCCTGCGGTGAACGCATGACGACCGCCGGCCCCTCGACCCTGCCTGACCAGCTCGTCGGCGCGCGGCTGCCGCGCTGGTGCCTGCCGCCCGGCTGGCCGATGCACGGCAACCAGCCGGCGCCGGCCGACGTGCGGCTGGCCGACGGCCGGATCGAATCGATCGCCCCTCACGACGCGGGCGCCGCGGCGTCGCCGGGCGCGTGGCACCTGCACGGCGCGCCGGTGCTGCCGGGTCTGGTCGAGGCGCACACGCACCTCGACAAGACCTTCACGCTGCCGCGCCTCGGCCCGTTGAAGCCGGGCCTGCTCGCGGCGATCGAGACGATGATCGCCGACCGCCTGACCTGGACCGAGGCCGA
>DATMIN010000615.1:0-8804 GCA_035554275.1 Burkholderiaceae bacterium | reverse complement strand
GCCGCGCCGTGGCTGCTGATCTGGGACGACCACGAGGTCGGCAACGACTACGCCGGCCTGCAGGGCCAGAACCTCGAGCCCGACTCCAAGGCGCAGCGCGCCGCCGCCTACCGCGCCTACTGGGAGCACATGCCGTTCCCGAAGTCGGTGCGGCCGGTCGACGAGACCATGCGCATCGTCAGCCGCGTCGACTGGGGGCGCCTGGCCCGCATCCACCTCGTCGACGACCGCCAGTACCGCGATCCGCAGGTCTGCCCGAAGCCCGGCAAGGGCGGCTCGAACACGGTCGCGCTGAAGGATTGCCAGGCCCTGCTCGACCCGAAGCGCACGCTGCTCGGCGCCGCGCAGGAGCAATGGCTCGCCGACGGCTGGGACACCGCGCGGCCGTGGAACCTGCTGGCCCAGCAGTCGCTGATGTCGCGCTGGTCGTGGACCGACCCGGCCGACGGCGGCGCCACCTACTGGACCGACGCGTGGGACGGCTACCCCGCCGCGCGGGCGCGCCTGCTCGACGCGGTCGCGAAGCGCGCGGTGCCGGGCCTCGTCGTGCTCGGCGGCGACGTGCACAGCAACTACGTCGCCGACCTCAAGGCGAACTTCGACGACCCGGCGTCGACGACGCTGGCGAGCGAGTTCTGCGGCACCTCGATCACCAGCCTGTCGCTGCCGCAGGCGCGGCTCGACGCGGCGCGCGGCTTCAACCCGCACTTCCATTACGGCCGCAGCGACCAGCGCGGCTACATGCGCTTCGCGCTCGACGCGAAGCAGCTGCACGTGCAGCTGCGCGTCGTCGACGACGCGCTCGACCCGGGCAGCGGCATCGCGACCGCGGCGCGCTTCGTCGTCGACGCGCGCCAGCCGGGCCCGGTCGCGGCCTGAGCGGCGGCTAGAAGAGCCCGGCGTCGCGCGCGGCGTCGAGCACGCTGCCGGTCAGCTCGGCGAACTGCGCGTTGACGTCCGACGACGGTGGTGCTGCGGCGCGCGCCGTCCACATCAGGCGGCCCGATGCCACGTCGGTGATGCGTGCGTTGATCGCATAGCCGGCGCTGACCTGCCCGCCGCCGATCGGCGCCGTGACGCCGACGCCACCGGCCGAATGACGCCCGAAGCCGAAGCCGCCGATGCTCAGCGACACCGGCGGGCTCACGCTCTGCGCAGCGAGGCCGACACCGACCAGCATCACCGCCTTCGCGCCCTGCTCGCGCGCCGCCGGCAGGTACTGCTGGTCGGGCAGTCCGGTCGGCGGCACGGCACCGCCGCCGGGTGCGGCGACGACCACGCGAATGCCGCGCGAGCGCAAGTCGCCGGCGACCTGGTCTTCGCAGACGCGGCGCAGCACGAGTTCGGCGCTTTCGCACGCGACGATCACGGTGCTGCCGCGCAGGTACGTCGGCGGCAACTCGACGCTGCGCCACTGCGCATCGACCTGCGTGGTCGCGCAGCCGGCGAGCAGCGCCGCCGCGGCGGCGGCAGCTGCGAGTGCGGTGAGCGGGCGGTGATGCATCGGGTTCTCCTTCGTCGCGCGGGCGCGCGACGCTGCCGTGAGAGTCATTCGATCGGCGTGAGTTTCGCGACCGACAGCGCGAGCCACTTGGTGCCGTGGCGGCCGAAGTTGACCTGCGCGCGCGCGTCGTCGCCACCACCCTCGAGCGTGACGATCACGCCCTCGCCGAACTTGGTGTGGAACACGCTCTGGCCCGAGCGAAGTCCATGGCTCGGCGCCTTCGGCACCAGCGCCGGCGCGGCCGGCACGCCGCGCACGTCGCCGGCGCCGACGATCGAGTGCAGGCCCGAGCCGCGGTCCCAGGCGGCGCGGTAGTCGCGCTGGAAGCCCGAGCCGAACGCCTGGTGGCGCGGCGTGATCCACTTCAGCGCGGCCTCGGGCAGCTCGCCGAGGAAGCGACTCTTGACGTTGTAGCGCGTCTGGCCGTGCAGCATGCGCGTCTGCGCGAAGCTCAGGTACAGGCGCTTCCTCGCGCGCGTGATCGCGACGTACATCAGGCGCCGCTCTTCCTCGAGCCCGTCGGGGTCGGCGGCCGAGTTCTCGTGCGGGAACAGGCCCTCTTCGAGGCCGGTGATGAACACGCAGTCGAACTCGAGGCCCTTGGCCGAGTGCACCGTCATCAGCTGGATCGCGTCCTGCCCGGCCTGGGCCTGGTTGTCGCCGGCTTCGAGCGACGCGTGGGTCAGGAACGCGGCCAGCGGCGACATGATTTCACCGGTGGCGGGGTCGGGCGTCGCGCCCGATCCCGCCACCGGCGAGCCGGCGACAGGGCTGCTCCCACCCCCCGCCCCGCCCTCCGGGAGGGCGGGGAGGACGGGTGGTTCTGACCGGCCGTCGACGCGTTCGGCGCCAGGCGGATTGAATTCGGCGCGGCCACGCGTGTCAACGAAGCGCTCGGCGGCCTGCGCGCGCTCGTCGACCGGCAGCGCGACCGCGTCCTTGCCGAAGCCTTCTTGCGTGACGAAAGCCTCGGCGGCGTTGACGAGTTCGTCGAGGTTCTCGATCCGGTCCTGGCCTTCCCTGTCGGTCTTGTAGAACGCGACCAGGCTCGAGGCGGCGAGCATGTGCTCGATGATGTCGCGCAGCGTCAGGCCGCGCGTCTTCTCGCGCATCGAGTCGACCAGCGCGACGAACGCCTGCAGGTTGCCGCCGCCCTTGCCGCCGAGCGCGCCGACGCTCTGGTACAGGCTGCGGCCGCTGGCTCTGGCGGCATCCTGCAACTGCTCGATCGTGCGCGCACCGATGCCGCGGGTCGGGAAGTTGACGACGCGCAGAAAACTCGTGTCGTCGCCCGGGTTCTCGATCAGCCGCAGGTAGGCGAGCGCGTGCTTGATCTCGGCCCGCTCGAAGAAGCGCAGGCCGCCATAGACCTTGTACGGCACGCTGGCGTTGAACAGCGCGCTCTCCATCACCCGGCTCTGCGCGTTGCTGCGGTACAGCAGCGCGATGTCGCTGCGCGGCGTGCCTTCGCGGTGCAGCTGCTGCGCCTCTTCGACGAACCAGCGCGCCTCGTCGAAATCGCTCGGCGACTCGCGCACCCGCACCGGCTCGCCTGGGCCGGCCTCGGTGCGCAGGTTCTTGCCGAGGCGATTCGTGTTGCGCGCGATCAGCTCGTTGGCCGCGTCGAGGATGTTGCCGAACGAGCGGTAGTTGCGCTCGAGCTTGATCACGTGATCGACGTGGAACTCGCGCTCGAACGCCGCCATGTTGCCGACCTGCGCGCCGCGGAACGCGTAGATGCTCTGGTCGTCGTCGCCGACCGCCATCACCGCCGTTGGATTGGGACCAGAGACAGGCCCGGCGAACATCTTCAGCCAGGCGTACTGCAGCCGGTTCGTGTCCTGGAACTCGTCGACGAGGATGTGGCGGAAGCGGTGCCGGTAGTGCTCGCGCAGCGCGTCGTTGTCGCGCATCAGCTCGTAGGTTCGCAGCATCAGCTCGGCGAAGTCGACCACGCCCTCGCGCTGGCACTGGTCTTCGTAGGCCTGGAACACCTGCACCTGCACGCGCGTGATCTCGTCGCGCACCTCACAGTCCTTCGGGCGGTGGCCGTTCTCCTTCGCGCCGGCGATGAACCACGTCACCTGCTTCGGCACGAAGCGCTCCTCGTCGAGGTTCAGCGCCTTGATCACGCGCTTGACGGCCGAGAGCTGGTCGCTCGAGTCGAGGATCTGGAAGCCCTGCGGCAACGCGGCGAGCTTCCAGTGCGCGCGCAGGAAGCGGTTGCACAGGCCGTGAAAGGTGCCGATCCACATGCCGCGCACGGGAATCGGCAGCATCGCCGACAGCCGCGTCAGCATCTCCTTCGCGGCCTTGTTCGTGAACGTCACGGCCATCACGCCGCCGGGCGAAAGCTGGCCGGTCTGGATCAGCCAGGCGATGCGCGTGGTCAGCACGCGCGTCTTGCCCGAGCCGGCGCCGGCGAGGATCAGCGCCGGGCGCGCCGGCAGCGTCACGGCGGCGAGTTGCTCGGGGTTCAGGTGCTGCAGCAGCGCGTCATGCGCCCCACCCCTCGGCGGTGGACGCTGAGCGTCATCGAGGCGATTCATCAGGGCTCTTCGTGGAGGAGTAACACCCGACTATAGGTCGCGTAACGTCATGGAGCCGCGACCTCATACGCTAGGATCGTGCGCCATGATCGGTGAAACGCCTTCGAAGAAGAGGCCACAAGTGAACTCGATCGCCTCGCACGATTCAATTGACACCTTTTCTACGGAAGCAGCGCGTTTACCGTTGCCGTTGCCTATCGCCCGGCCCTATCTGCTGGTGCTGTTCTCGGTCCCGTTCTATATCGATGCTTCTGGCAGGCGCTGGATCGACGCCTTGTGGGCCAAGGATCTCCTTGGGCACACCCGATATATCAAACGACTGACGCTCGCAGCAACCACGATACGCGGGCCCGCGCCCGCGAACTCGATTGCAATTGATACGGTGCCTGGCTTGGCACAAATCGTTTGCGTCGACCTACCAAGGGCGACGAGCACGGGCGAAGCGCTGACGCTGCTGCCCCGCACGCTATCAATTCTGTGGAAGAGCCTTCGACACGTGGCCATTGTTCACACGTCCGTCGCGGCTTGGCCGCTGCCGGAAGCTTGGGTGATGTTGCCTCTGTTGGTCTTTCGACGTAGGCCCTTGTACATCAACGTCGAGTCGGCGTTCTGGCGCTTGGTACCGGGCCAACCAGCTGGACGCGGGCGGCGCTTGCGGGCAGCGGTCACCGAGCGCCTCAACCGCTTTTGCCTCGGCCACAGCGACATCAGTACCTTCACGAGCGAAGGCTACAAGAGGTCGTTGCTGAAGAGCGGCGCAGAGCGCGGGCATGTGATCGAAGCCTCGTGGATCGATGAGGCGAACCTGATTCCGGAGTCTGCACTGAACGCCCGAATCACCGCGGGTCGCTCGCTCGCGCCGCTGAAACTTGTCTTCGCCGGACGGCTGGACGCCGCAAAAGGAATACTCGTACTTCTTGATGCCGTCGCCGAAGCACTGCAAGCAGGAGCTCAACTCGACCTCGAGATCTACGGCGCCGGAACGCTGGAAGCTGAAGTCGCGCGCCGCATCGCGATTCCCGATCTGGCACCTCACGTGCGTCTTTGCGGCAGCTTGCCGTACGGGCCGCTCTTTTTTGAGACTCTGCGTCGATACGATGCTCTGGTCGCGCCCATTCTCAGCGACGAGCAGCCCCGAATTGTCTTCGATGCCTTTTCGCAGGGCCTCCCGGTACTCGCCTCGCGCACACCCGGCCTTGCGCAATGCGTCCGCGAGGGCGTGACAGGAATCTTCGACACGCCCGGCGATGTGCACGCCCTTGCCAAGACCCTATCGCGAGTCGCGGCCAACAGAGAGATCGTGCAACAGATGGCGCCTGCGTGTCTCGCCCGGGCAAAGCAGGCGACGCATCGCGGAATGCACGAGGCCCGCTGGCGACTGCTAACCAGCAAGTTCCCCTCCCTCACTCGCGAGCACTGACCCGCGGCTCGTCAACCGTGATCGATTACGCTCGCCGGCGCGCCCGGCGACGGCCCCTCTCTTCGCCCGAGCTGGAAGAAGATGCCCGCGGCGAGCGCCGACAGCGCGCCCATGCACAGGTAGGTCGCGTGGAAGGTGTGCAGCAGGTCGCGCGGGCCGACGTCGCTCGCGATCGGGATCACGATCGGCGTCGCGAACGCGGCCAGCAGCGCACCGGCCGCGGCCACGCCCAGGCTCATCGACAGCTGCATCACGACCGACAGCAGGCTGTTGCCGCCGCTCGCGCGCGCATCGTCGAGGTCGCCGAGCGTCAGCGTGTTCATCGCGGTGAACTGCATCGAGTTGCAGATGCCGAACAGGGCGAGGTAGACCAGGATCGCCAGGTGCGGCGTGGCGTGGTCGACGAACGCGAAGCCGGCGATGAAGCCGCCGAGCAGCAGCGTGTTGACGACCAGCACGCGGCGGTAGCCGAAGCGGTGGATCACCGGCTCGGCGAAGAACTTGATCAGCATCGAGCCGAGCACGATCGGCACCATCGTCAGGCCCGCCGCGCTCGGTGAGTAGCCCAGCCCGACCTGCAGGAACAGCGGCGTCAGGAACGGCATCGCGCCGCTGCCCAGGCGCGCGAACAGGTTGCCGAGAATGCCGACCGCAAACGTCGGAATCTTGAACAGCGCCAGGCTGAACAGCGCATTCGGCGTGCGCGCCGCGTGCGCCCAGTAGGCCGCCATCGCCGCCAGCCCGGTGATCACCAGCAGGATCGATGTCGCCGCACCGAACGCGTGCTCGCCCAGCCCCTGCAGCCCGAGCGTCACGCATGCGAGGCCGAGCGAGAACATCGCGAAGCCGGGCCAGTCGAAGCGCCGGCCCGCGGCGCCGCGCAGGTCGGGCATGTAGCGCAGCGCGGCGAACACGCCGATCACGCCGACCGGCAGGTTGATCAGGAACACCCAGTGCCAGCTCGCGACCTCGACAATCCAGCCGCCGAGCGGCGGGCCGACCAGCGGGCCGACGAGGCCGGGGATCGTCACGAACGACAGCACCTTCAGCAACTCGTTGCGCGGGAACGCGCGCAGGATCGTCAACCGACCGACCGGCAACAGCAGCGCGCCGCCGATGCCCTGCAGCACGCGCGCCGCGACCAGCCACGGCAGCGACGGCGACAGCGCGCACAGCAGCGAGCCGAAGCTGAACAGCACGATCGCGGCGACGAACGCGCGCCGCGTGCCGAAGCGATCGGCGAGCCAGCCCGAGGCGGGAATGAACAGCGCCACCGTCAGCAGGTAGGCGATCACCACCGACTGCATCCGCAGCGGGCTCTCGCCGAGGTCGCGCGCCATCGTCGGCAGCGTGGTGTTGAGGATCGTGCCGTCGAGCGTCTGCATGAAGAACGCGATCGCGACGACCCAGGGCAGCAGGCGGCGGGTGGTGGGATCGAGCACAGGCGGCGTCGGCGAGGCGTGAAAGGGCGAGCCGCGAGTGTAGGGGCCGCGTAGAATGCGTCACCGGGCTCTGCTTTCGCAGCAGCCCGGTTTTTTGTGGGCGCCTTGGGCGCTTTTGGGCGGAGCAAACCGATGGAAATCTTCGACTACGACAACATCCTGCTGCTGCCCCGCAAGTGCCGCGTCGACAGCCGCAGCGAGTGCGACGCGTCGCAGCCCTTCGGCGCGCACCGCTTCAACCTGCCGGTGGTGCCGGCCAACATGAAGACCGTCGTCGACGAGCCGATCACCGAGTGGCTGGCCGCGAACGGCTACTTCTACGTGATGCACCGCTTCGACATCGACAACGTCGCCTACGCGCGCAAGATGCGCAGCAAGGGATTGATCGTCTCGCTGAGCTCGGGCGTGAAGCGGCCCGACCACGACGTGATCGACCGGCTCGCGGCCGACGGCGTGGGCGCCGACTACATCACGATCGACATCGCGCACGGCCACGCCGACAGCGTGCAGCGCATGATCGAGCACATCAAGAAGAGGCTGCCGCAGACGTTCGTGATCGCCGGCAACGTGGCCACGCCCGAGGCGGTGATCGATCTCGAGAACTGGGGCGCCGATGCGACGAAGGTCGGCGTCGGCCCGGGCAAGGTCTGCATCACGAAGCTGAAGACCGGCTTCGGCACCGGCGGCTGGCAGCTCTCGGCGCTGAAGTGGTGTGCGCGCGTCGCGACCAAGCCGATCATCGCCGACGGCGGCATCCGCGATCACGGCGACATCGCGAAGAGCGTCCGCTTCGGCGCGAGCATGGTGATGATCGGCTCGCTGTTCGCCGGCCATGAAGAGTCGCCGGGCGCAACGGTCGAGGTCGACGGCAAGCTGTTCAAGGAGTACTACGGCAGCGCGTCGGACTTCAACAAGGGCGAGTACAAGCACGTCGAAGGCAAGCGCATCCTCGAGCCGATCAAGGGCAAGCTCGCCGACACGCTGCGCGAGATGCGCGAAGACGTGCAGAGCTCGATCAGCTACGCCGGCGGCACGCGGCTGGCCGACCTGAAGAAGGTCAACTACGTCGTGCTGGGCGGCGAGAACGCGGGCGAGCACCTGTTCCTGTAGAGCGCCTCGAGGGCCTCCCTACAATTCGGTCACCATGACCGAACTCGCGAAATCGTTCGACCCCGCCGCCATCGAGGCGCGCTGGGCTGAAGTGTGGGAAGCCTCGGGTGCATACGCGCCCACGCTCGACCCGGCCCGGCCGTCGTTCAGCATCCAACTGCCGCCGCCGAACGTCACCGGCACGCTCCACATGGGGCACGGCTTCAACCACACGATCATGGATGCGCTGACGCGCTACCACCGGATGCGTGGCTTCAACACGCTGTGGCTGCCCGGCACCGACCACGCCGGCATCGCGACGCAGATCGTCGTCGAGCGCCAGCTGCAGGACGAAGGCAAGAGCCGCCACGACATCGGCCGCGCCGCGTTCATCGAGCGCGTCTGGGCCTGGAAGCAGGAGAGCGGCAACACGATCACATCGCAGATGCGCCGGCTCGGCGATTCGGTCGACTGGTCGCGCGAATACTTCACGATGGACGCGACGCAGTCGGCCGTCGTCAACGAGACCTTCGTGCGGCTCTACGAGGAGGGCCTGATCTACCGCAAGAAGCGCCTCGTCAGCTGGGACCCGGTGCTGCGCTCGGCGGTCTCCGACCTCGAGGTCGAGAGCGAGGAGGAAGACGGCTTCCTCTGGCTGGTCCGCTACCCGCTCGTGGATGTGGACGGCAGCCTGGCGGCTGCCGGGGGCCCCGTCTCGCTCGTCGTCGCGACGACGCGGCCCGAGACGATGCTCGGCGACACCGCGCTGATGGTGCACCCCGACGACGAGCGTTATGCGG
>DATMIN010000614.1:0-7154 GCA_035554275.1 Burkholderiaceae bacterium | reverse complement strand
GATCGGGCGGAAGGCCACCGTGCGGAGCGGCGTCGATAATCGATCCATGCCCATCGGCGAGTTCGACCTGATCGCGAAGTATTTCAGCCCGCCCGTCGCGCGCGCGGTGCTCGGCGTCGGCGACGACTGCGCGCTGCTCGCGCCGGCGCCGGGCATGCAGCTCGCGGTGTCGAGCGACATGCTGGTCGAGGGCCGGCATTTCCTGTCGACCGTCGCGCCCGAGCGGCTCGGCCACAAGGCGCTCGCGGTGAACTTGAGCGACCTCGCCGCGTGCGGCGCCGCGCCGCTCGGCTTCACGCTGGCACTCGCGATGCCGCGCGTCGACGAGCGCTTTCTCGAGGGCTTCGCGCGTGGCCTGCTCGCGCTCGCGCAGGCGCAGCGCTGCGAGCTCGTCGGCGGCGACACCACGCAGGGCCCGCTCGCCGTGTGCCTCACCGTCTTCGGCGAACTGCCGCCCGGCCAGGCGCTGCTGCGCTCGGGCGCGCAGCCCGGCGACGACCTGTACGTCAGCGGCGCGCTCGGCGACGCGCGGCTCGCGCTCGAGGTGTTCCGTGGCCACGTCGCGCTCGACGGCGCGGCCTTCGAGCAAGTGCGAATCGCAATGGAGCAGCCGCAGCCGCGCGTCGCGCTCGGCATCGCGCTGCGCGGCATCGCGACCAGCGCGATCGACGTCTCCGATGGTCTGCTCGGCGATCTCGGCCACGTGCTGCAGCGCTCGCGCGTCGGCGCTGAGGTGATGGTCGATGCGCTGCCGTGCAGCGAGGTGCTCGCGCGCCAGCCGATCGCGCTGCAGCGCGAGTGCACACTGGCCGGCGGCGACGATTACGAGCTCGTGTTCAGCGCGCCGCCGGCGCATGCGGCGCGCGTCGCCGACGCGGCGCGCCACGCACAGGTCGCCGTCACGCGGATCGGCCGCGTGCTGCGCGAGCCCGGCGTGCGCCTGATCGATCGCGACGGGCAAGCGGTCGCGAACTGCTACGCGTCGTTCGACCACTTCCGCTCATGAGCCCGCACCAGTGAGCGCGCCGCCGCTGAACCCGCCGGTCGCCACCGCCGCGCGCAAGCCGGGCTGGCGCTTCCTGCTGTCGCACCCGGCGCACACGCTTGCGCTCGGCTTCGGCAGCGGCCTGTCGCCGCTCGCGCCGGGCACGGTCGGCACGCTGTGGGCGTGGGTCGCGTTCCTGCTGATGCAGCCGCACATGACCGATGCGCGCTGGGCGGTGCTGCTCGCGGTCGGCGCGCTCGTCGGCTGGTGGGCCTGCACGGTGGCGGCGCGCCATCTCGCGGTCGCCGACCCGAGCGCGGTGGTGTGGGACGAGATCCTCGCGTTCTGGCTCGTGCTGTGGCTGATCGCGCCGGCCGGGCTGCTCGCGCAGACCGTCGCGTTCGCGCTGTTCCGCGTGTTCGACGCCGCGAAGCCCGGCCCGGTCGCGTGGGCCGACGAGCTGTTCAAGGTGCGGCGCGGCATGCCGATCGGCTGGCCGCAGGGCTTCGGCATCCTGTTCGACGATCTCGTCGCGGCGCTGTGCACGCTGCTCGTGATCGCGCTGTGGCGATGGATCTGACGCGCATCGAGCCGCGCGTGCTCGCACTCGCGCAAGCGCTGCGTGAACGCGGGCTGACGCTCGCGACGGCCGAGTCGTGCACCGGCGGGCTGATCGCCGCGGCGTGCACCGCGCTCGCCGGCTCGAGCGACTGGTTCGAGCGCGGCTTCGTCACGTATTCGAACGCGGCCAAGACCGAAGCGATCGGCGTCGACCCGGCGCTGATCGCGGCGCACGGCGCCGTCAGCGAAGCCGTCGCGCTCGCGATGGCGCAGGGCGCGCTCACGCACTCGCGCGCCGATCTGGCGGTCGCGGTCACCGGCATCGCCGGGCCCGGCGGCGCAACAATGGGCAAGCCGGTCGGCACCGTTTGGCTGGCACTCGCGCGTCGCGACAGTGCCGCAAGCGCCGAGCTGCTGCAGTTGCACGGCGATCGCGCGTCGATCCGCACGCAGACCGTCGAGCAAGCGCTGCAGCGGCTCACCGTGCTCGCGTCGGCGCCACGCTGACGCGATGGCGACCCTCGTCGCTGCCGACTTCGACGCCGACGAGGCGGCGCTGTGGTGGCCGGCGCTGCGCGCGGTGCTGCCGAACGAGCGGCTGATCGGCGAACGCGACGCGGTGCCACCGGGCGAGATCGACATCGCGCTGGTCGCGAACCCGCCGCCGGGTTGCCTGCAGGGCCTGCCGGCGCTGCGCCTGATCCAGTCGCTGTGGGCCGGCGTCGACCGGCTGCTCGCCGACCCGACCGTGCCGGTCGAGGTGCCGCTCGCGCGCATGGTCGACCCCGCGATGAACGACGCGATGGCGCAGACAGCGCTGTGGGCCGTGCTCGGCCTGCAGCGCGACTTCTTCGACTACGCGCAGCAGCAGCGCGAGGGCATGTGGCGCCAGCGGCCGTTTCGTCGCGCCGACGAGATGACGGTCGCGGTGCTCGGCCTCGGCGAGATGGGCCGCGCAGTGGCGCACCGGCTGGTGCAGCACGGCTGCCGCGTGCTCGGCTGGAGCCGCGGCGCCGCGCTGGTCGATGGCGTCGTGTGCCACGCCGGCGAAGCTGCGCTGCCAGCCGTGCTTGCGCAGGCGCACGTCGTCGTCAACCTGCTGCCGCTGACGCCGGCGACGCGCGGTCTGTTCGATGCCGCGCGCCTGGCCGCGATGCCGCGCGGCGCGAGCCTCGTGAATCTCGCGCGCGGTGCGCACGTGGTCGAGGCCGACCTGCTCGCGGCGCTCGACCGCGGCCATTTGCACCGCGCGGTGCTCGACGTGTTCGCGGCCGAGCCGCTGCCCGCGGCGCACGCGTTCTGGACGCATCCGAAGGTCACCATGCTGCCGCACATCGCGGCGCCGACCGATGCGCGCAGCGCCGCGCCGATCGCGGCGCGCAACGTCGCGGCGCTGCGCGCGGGCCGGCCGCTCGCGAATCTCGTCGATCGATCCCGAGGCTACTGAGTCGCGTTCACGCGTGCAGCGCCAGCCGCTGCACGACGACGCGCCCGCGCCCGCTCGCCGGTGCCGCCGAGGTGTGCTGCACCAGCATCAGCACCAGCCGCTTCAGGCCGTCCCACGGGTCGGTCGGCCAATCGGGGTGCTTCAGGCCCTTGACGAGCCCGTCGCAGACCTGCGCGGCCTCGAGCAAATGGGCGATCGCGTGCTCGGTCAGCAGCGGCACGACGCGCTCGAACAGCCGCTCCTTCGCGCCCCAGACGCGCGCCTCGCGCAGCGCCATCGGCAGCGGGCGGCCGGCGGCGACCGCGTCCTTCACGCGCTTCAACGCGCGGATGTCTTCGGCCAGCGTCCAGTGCACCAGCACCGCGGCCTCGCCCTCGGCCTGCAGCCCGGCGAGCATGCGCAGCGCGCGCGCCACCTGGCCCGCGAGCACCGCCTCGCCGAGCTTGAACACGTCGTAGCGCGCGACGTTCAGCACCGCGGCCTCGATCTGCTCGAAGCTCAGCTCGCCGTGCGGATAGAGCAGGCCGAGCTTCTGGATCTCCTGATGCGCGGCGAGCAGGTTGCCCTCGATCCGGTCGGCGAAGAACGCGAGCGTGCGCCGGCCGTCCTCGCCGTCGGCGACGCGCTGCTCCTGGCGCGCGAGACGCTGCGCGATCCACTGCGGCAGCGTGTTGCGCTCGACCGGGTCGACGCGCACCATCAGCCCGGCCGCATCGAGCGCGCCGAACCACGCGCTGCTTTGCTGCGTGCGATCCAGCTTCGGCAGTTGCACCAGCGTCACGACATCGTCGCCGAGGCCGGACTCAAAACTTCGGCAATAGCGCTGCAGCGCCTCCGAGCCGTCCTTGCCCGGCTTGCCCGACGGGATGCGGATCTCGATCAGCTGCCGTTCTGCAAACAGGCTCATCGCCAGCGCCGCGCCGAGCAGGCTGCTCCAGTCGAAATGCGCGCCGGCGACGGTGTGCACCTGGCGCTCGCTGCAGCCGCTGGCGCGCGCCGCGGCGCGGATCGCGTCGCCGGCCTCTTGCGCGAGCAGCGGCTCGTCGCCCCACACCGTGTAGATCGGCCGCAGGCCCTTGGCCAGGTGCGCGGCGAGCTGATCGGCGCGGATCTGCATCGTGAAGCTAGAACGTCTGCACCGACGCGAGCCGGCGCAGCACCTGCGAGACGATGTCGGCCTGCATCGCGCGGTAGAGGAACGCCTCTTCCTGTTCCTTCGCGAGCGCGGCGCTCTCGGTGTAGCTGAGGTCGCGGTTCTGCACGATCTCGGTCGGCGGGATCAGCTCGCGCCCGCCGACGCTGCGCAGCCGAAAGCGGAAGCGCTCGCGCAGCTGGAATTCCGTGACCTGGCCGACCGAGTTGCTCGCGACGACGACCTTCTCGCGCGCGTCCTCGAGCGCCTCGAGCACCACCTGCGCCTTCTCCGGGCCGTCGACGACGAGCGTCGTCGTGCTCGCGTTGATGTTCATGCGCAACTCGTCGGCCAGCGGCGAGCGCGGCTTGAAGTTGACGAGCTGGATCGCGCGAAAGCTCAGCGCCGGCGCGCGCCGCAGCTCGAAGCCGCAGCCCGCCAGCGCGGCCAGCAACGCGACAGCGAGCGGCGACGCCGCCGCGATCAGCAGGCGGCGGCGGGCGGGCAGCGGCGTCACGGCCTCAAACCACCACGTTGACGAGCCGGCCCGGCACCACGATCACCTTCTTCGGCCGCTTGCCTTCGGCGAACTTGATGAAGTCGGGGCTCTTCAGCGCGGCGGCCTCGATCGCGTGGCGGCCGGCGTCGGCCGGCACGCGGATGCTGCCGCGGTGCTTGCCGTTGACCTGCAGCACCAGCTCGATCTCGCTCTGCTCGAGCGCGGCGGCGTCGACCGCCGGCCACGGCGCGTCGAGCAGCGCGCCGAGCGCGTTCGCGTAGCCGAGCTCGTTCCACAGCGCGTTCGTCGTGTGCGGCGCGGCCGGGTACAGCGCGCGCAGCAGGATGCAGACGCTCTCGCGCAGCACCGCGGCGTCGGCCGGCGTGGCCGCGAGCGTCGCGCCCTCGAGCGCGTTGAGCAGCTTCATCACGCCCGAGACGACGGTGTTGTACTGCAGCCGGTCGTAATCGTGGCTGATCTGGCGCAGCAGCAGGTGCACCTCGCGGCGCAACTCCTTCGCGTCGGCGCTCATGCCCGCGAGCTTGGCGCCGGCGCCGCGCACCGCGTCGCCGTGCTTGACCGCGAAGTTCCACAGCCGCCGCAGGTAGCGGTACGCGCCCTCGGCGCCGGCGTCGGACCACGCCGCGCTCTGGTCGGGCGGGCCGGCGAACATCGAGAACAAGCGCGCGCTGTCGGCGCCGAACTTGGCGATGATGTCGCGCGGCTCGACCACGTTGTTCTTCGACTTCGACATCTTCTCGATGCCGCCGAGCGTGACCGGCGCGCCGTCGGCCACGAGCGTGGCGCCGACCGGCGCGCCCTTGTCGTCGCGCTGCACGTTCACTTCGCTCGGGTAGAACCACTGGCGCTTGCCGTCGGCGTCGTCGCGATAAAACGATTCGTTCAGCAGCATGCCCTGCGTGAACAGCCTGGTGAACGGCTCGCCGTGATCGACCAGCCCGAGGTCGCGCATCGCCTTGGTCCAGAAGCGCGCGTACAGCAGGTGCAGCACCGCGTGCTCGATGCCGCCGATGTACTGGTCCATCGGCGTCCAGTAGGCGTTGCGCTGGTCGACCATCGCATCAGCGCTGTCGGGGCAGGTGTAGCGCATGTAGTACCAGGCCGAATCGACGAACGTGTCCATCGTGTCGGTCTCGCGCCGCGCCGGCTGGCCGCAGATCGGGCAGTCGACGTTGAGGAACGCCTCGCACTTGTTCAGCGGGTTGCCGGAGCCGTCGGGGATCAGGTCTTCGGGCAGCACGACCGGCAGGTCCTTCTCGGGCACCGGCACCACGCCGCACTTGCCGCAGTGCACGATCGGGATCGGCGTGCCCCAGTAGCGCTGCCGGCTGATGCCCCAGTCGCGCAGCCGCCACGTCGTCTTCTTGCCGCCCAGGCCCTTGTGGTCGAGCGCGGCGGCGATCCGGTCGATCGCGACGCGGTGCGTGAGGCCGCTGTAGACGTCGGAGTTGATCGTCACCGCGCGCTCGCCCGACGCGTCCTTCAGCGCGTACCAGTCCTGCCAGTGGTCGTAGGTGAAGTGCGGCTCGCCGTCGACGTGGATCACCTGCAGGATGTCGATGCCGTACTTCTTCGCGAACGCGAAGTCGCGCTCGTCGTGCGCCGGCACGCCCATCACCGCGCCGTCGCCGTAGCCCATCAGCACGTAGTTGCCGATCCACACCGGAATCGGCTCGTGCGTCAGCGGGTGCAGCACGACGAGGCCGGTGGGCACGCCCTTCTTCTCCTGCGTCGCGAGCTCGGCCTCGGTCGTGCCGCCGGCGCGGCACTCCTCGACGAACGCGGCGATCTGCGGGTCGCGTGCCGCGGCGTGCGCGGCGAGCGGGTGCTCGGGCGCGACGGCGCAGAAGGTCACGCCCATGATCGTGTCGGCGCGGGTCGTGAAGACCCACAGCTTGCCGTCGTCGATGCGGCGGCCGTCGGCGCCGGCGATGCCGTGCGTGAACGCGAAGCGCACGCCCTCGCTCTTGCCGATCCAGTGCTCCTGCATCAGGCGCACGCGCTCGGGCCAGCCGCGCAGGTAGCCGGGCGCCTGCGGATCGGCGACGTTGGCGAGCAGCTCGTCGGCGTAGTGCGTGATCGCGAGGTAGTAGCCCGGAATCTCGCGCCTCTCGACCAGTGCGCCGCTGCGCCAGCCGCGGCCGTTCTCGACCTGTTCGTTGGCGAGCACGGTCTGGTCGACCGGGTCCCAGTTCACCACCTGCGTCTTGCGGTACGCGATGCCCTTCTCGAGCATCTTCAGGAAGAACCACTGGTTCCACTTGTAGTAGCTCGGATCGCAGGTCGCGATCTCGCGCGTCCAGTCGAAGGCCAGCCCGAGCGGCTGCATCTGCGCCTTCATGTCGGCGATGTTGGCGCGCGTCCACGCGGCGGGCGCGATGTTCTTGTCGATCGCGGCGTTCTCGGCCGGCAGGCCGAACGCGTCCCAGCCCATCGGCATCAGCACGTTCATGCCCTTCATGCGCAGCTGGCGCGTGAGCATGTCGTTGATCGTGTAGTTGCGCACATG
>DATMIN010000613.1:0-14451 GCA_035554275.1 Burkholderiaceae bacterium | reverse complement strand
TTGATCGATACCTTGTCGCGCGACTACAGCGTTGTCCGCTACGACCAGCGCGGCACCGGACTGTCGGACTGGGATATCGACGACATCTCCTTCGAATCGTGGGTTCGCGATCTCGAAACGGTGGTCGATGCCGCGGGCGTGGACCGTTTTCCGCTGCTCGGCATTTCGCAAGGCGCGGCGGTGGCCATCGCCTATACGATCCGCCATCCCGAGCGGGTGACCCACCTGCTGCTGCACGGCGGCTACGCACGCGGGCGGCGCCAGCGCGGCGGCGATCCTTCGCTGGCGGAGCTCGCCGACACCATGGTCAAGTTGGCCGAATTGGGCTGGGGCAAGGACGATGCCTCGTTCCGCCAGTTCTTCACCAGCCAGTTCATTCCCGAAGGCACGCCCGAGCAGCACCGCTGGTTCAACGAGCTGGAGCGCGTCTCGACCTCGCCGCGCAATGCGGCGCGCATGATGCGCGAGTTCTGGAAGATCGACGTCACCGCCCTGCTGCCCCGAGTCGACTGCCCCACGCTGGTGCTGCACGCCACTGGCGACCTGTGCGTTCCGTTCGCCGAGGGCCGTCTGATCGCGGGCCTGATCGAGCAGGCGCGCTTCGTTCCGCTCGACACGCCGCACCATCAGATGCTCGAACAAGACGCCGCCAGGTCGCGCTGGAGCGAAGAGGTGCGCGAGTTTCTCGGTACGGCGCATCTCCATCACGACGATCCCCAGTTCGCGACGCTCACGCGGCGGGAGCGTGAACTGCTCGAGCTGATCGCCCAAGGGCGCGACAACGCACAGATCGCCGCAGTCCTGGCGTTGAGCGACAAGACGGTGCGCAACCACATCACGAGCATCTTCTCGAAGCTGGAAGTCGAGAACCGGTCGCAGGCCATCGTGCTGGCGCGCACGGCCGGCTATGGCAGTGCCGCCGGCGGCGGCCCGACTCGGGAGGCCCATGAGACCTCCGGTGTTCCACTGAAGGTGACCAAACCCCGCTGATCTGGGCCACCCCGCATGGGGAGGGGGAGGGGCGCCGGTCCCAGCGGGTCGGGCCTTCGATGGGCTCGTCGCGACGTTTCCTGGGGCACCCGCCCGGGGCGGTCGCGCGGCTTCACGGGAATGATTCGTTCACGTCGACGAGACGGATCAACCCCCAAGGAACCGCACCATGCAAGCTCCCCAGACCCCCACCGACACGCAGCGCTATGCGCGTTGCATCGAAGCCTCCAAGCGCATTCGCTGGGACATCGACCGCGACGTGATCCGCGGCCGTGAGTTCGACCTGCGCCACAAGTTCCTGCCCAACGGCCTGTCGTGCATCGAGGAGCTGACCTTCTTGAGCCCGAGCGAACAGCGCCTTCTGAGCCAGGTGCAGGGCCGCACCTATGCCAACATGTTCGGCCTGGTCGAGCGTTTCATCGGTGCCAAGATGCTGGAGGTCAGCCGCGACCACTGGCTCGGCGACCAGACCGCGCTCGAAGCGCTGGTGCGCTTCACCGACGAGGAGATGAAGCACCAGGAGCTGTTCCGCCGCATCGAACGCCTGGCCGCCGACCGCATGCCGCCGGGCTACCGCTTCGACGTTGCCCCGAACGATGTCGCCGGGTTCGTGCTCGGCAAGTGCACCTGGGCCGTGCTGGCGCTGACCTGCCACATCGAGCTCTTCACGCAGGCCCACTACCGCGCGAGCATCGGTGCCGAGGACGATCTGTCGGGCCTGTACAAGGACGTGTTCCTGTTCCACTGGAAAGAGGAATCGCAGCACGCGATCCTCGACGAGTTGGAGTGGGTGCGCGAAGACGCCAAGCTGGCGTCGGACGCCGAACGCGATGCCGCGGTCGACGACCTGATCGCGCTCGTCGGCGGCGTCGACGGCATCCTGCAAGCGCAGGCCAAGTCCGATGCGGCCTACTTCATGAGCGTGAGCGGCATGCGCGTCGGCACCAGCAGCGCCGGTCGGATCGACGCCACGTTGCTGAAGGCCTACCGCTGGCAATACATCGTCTCGGGCGTGATGGAGCCGCGCTTCCAGACGGTCCTCGGCAGCCTGATCAGCGAGGCGCAGATGCAGCGCATCCAGGCCGCGTTGGCGCCGCTCATGTACGCCGTGCCTGATCGAGTCAACGCGCCCGCGCCCGCCACGACACATTGAACCCGCACGGCAGCGGCTGCGCGCAAGCGGGCCGCGCGCCGTGCAACGAAGGAGAACCCACATGACCCGAACCCACCCGCCGGCTTGGCTCGGCAGCACGTTTCTGCGCATGACATGGCGAGGCGTGGCGGACGTCGTCGAGCGCTTCCGCCGAGATCAACAGGAGCGTCGCGAACTCGAGCTGCTGGATAGCAACGCGTTGCGCGACTTGGGCCTGCACCGTTCGGAGTACGGCTCGTACGTGGCCGAGGCCATCGGTGCGGCCGACCCGACCCGACGCCGCATCGGCGCCTGGGCCGATTGAGTTCGCCGCTTGGCCCACCTCCGTCAGTCGAATATCTCCATCTCCGGCACCGGCTTGTGGTGCGGATCAAGCTCTTGCGGCACGTTCAACTCCGGCAGCTCGCCCAGCATCGCAACCCGCCCGGCGAGCGCCGCGCGCAGCTGGTACACGTAGGCCAGCACCTGCGCCACCGCGGCGAACAGCGCGGCCGGGATCTCGCGGTCGAGTTCGGCGTGCGCGTACAGCGCGCGCGCCAGCACCGGCGCCTGCAGCACCGGCACCTGGGAGTCCTTGGCGAGATCGCGGATCTTCAGCGCCAGCAGGTCGGCGCCCTTGGCGACGACGCGCGGCGCGCCCATCGCCTTCTCGTCGTATTTCAGCGCGACGGCGTAGTGGGTCGGGTTCATCACCACCAGGTCGGCGGTCGGCACCGCGGCGAGCATGCGGCGCTTGACGATCTCGCGCATCCGCGCCTTGACCTTGGCCTTGACCTCCGGGCTGCCCTCCTGCTCCTTGTGCTCCTGCTTGACTTCCTGGTGGCTCATCTTCAGGCGCTCGGCGTGGCGGTGCTTCTGCCACGGCACGTCGATGCCGGCGAACACGGCGAGCGCGAGCAGCAGCAGGCCCAGGCCGCCGAGCATCGCCTGCGCGCCCTGGCCGATGCCGGCCTCGAGCGGCAGCGCGAGCAGCCCGGCGAATTCGTCGAGGTGCGCCTTGAAGAACAGCGCGCCGATGGTGCCGAGGATCAGCGCGAGCGCGCTGCCCTTCAGCGCATCGACGAGCTTGTCTTTCGAGAGCAGGCCGATGAAGCCGGTGACGGGGTTGAGCTTGCCGAAGTTGGGCATCAGCGGCTTGAGCGTCCAGTTCCAGCCGCCGATCGCGAGCGTCGCGGCGACGCCGACCGCGGCCATCGCGCCGCCCATCGGCAGCACGACCCAGAGCATCCGCGCGGTCATCTCGCCCAGGCGCGCGCCCATCATGCCGGGCTCGGCCAGCAGCGCGGCATCGAAGCGCAGGCCCTGCATCAGCGTCTGCTTGAGCCAGTCGACCAGCGCCGGCGCGAACGCGATCAGCAGCGCCCCGCCGGCGGCGATCGCGACGAAGTGGCCCCACTCGCGCGAACGCACCACCTGGCCGTCGGCGCGCGCCTTCTGCAGCTTCTTCGGTGTGGCGGGAAGGGTGCGGTCCTGGGAACTCGAGTCGGCCATGGCGTCGGCGCGCCGGTGGGTGGCGCCCGACGATTGTTCCGCGCAGCGGCCGGCGCCGGCGCCGGATCAGCGGGGCGAAAGCCGGCCTTCTCGCCGGCGTCCCGCTCGGCCGCTCAGAAGCCGAGGCTGGCGAGCAGGTCGTCGACCTCGCCCTGGTTCGCGACCACGTCGGTGCGACCCTCGGGGTTGACCACCGGGCCGGCCAGCCCGGCGAGCAGCGTGGTCTCGACCCGCTGCGCCTGCTCGGGCGGCGCGGCCTGCACGAGCAGCTTGACGAGGCTGTCTTCCAGCTCGCTGGCGAGCGAGACGACCTTCGCGACCACCTGGCCGGTGAGGTCGTGGAAGTCCTGCGCCATCATGATGTCGGTCAGGTGCGCGTCGATGCGCGCGGTCGCGGCCTCGACATCGCCGACGAAGTTCAGCACCGCGCCCGAGGCCACGGCCTTGACCGGATCCTTCAGCAGCGCTGCGCCGATGCGGCGCGTCTCGCTGCTGATCGCCTGGTGCTCGGCCTTGGCCTGGTCGACCGAGTTCAGCACCCGGTTGGCGGCGTCGCCGGTCTTCTTCGCGATGTAGCTCAGGCGGCTGCGCGCGTCGGGCAGGCCGTCGGCGGCCGCCTGCAGCTTGGGCATCACGCCGAGCTGGTGCAGCGTGTCGTGCAGCTGGCGCGTGATCAGGCCGAGCTGGTGAAACACGTCGGGCGAGGCGCCCGCGGCGATCTGCGGCGCGAGCGCGTCGAGGTCGTTCATCTTCATGGGGGTGCTCCGGGTCTCGCTCACGCCGTGGTGGCGAGCTTCTGCATGATCTTCTGGACCTTCTCTTCCAGCGTCGCCTTGGTGAACGGCTTGACGATGTAGCCCGCCGCGCCGTCTTTCGCGGCGCGCACGATGTCCTCCTTGCGCGCCTCGGCCGTGACCATCAGCACCGGGAGGTGCTTCAGCGCGTCGTCGGCCTTGATCGCGGCGAGCAGCTCGAAGCCGTTCATCACCGGCATGTTGATGTCGCTGACGACGAAGTCGAAACCGCCGAGCTTGAGCATCTGCAAGGCGACCGAGCCGTCCTCGGCCTCGTCGGCGTTGTGGTAGCCGATCTCCTTGAGCAGCCCGCGCACGATGCGGCGCATGGTCGAGAAGTCGTCGACGATCAGGAATTTCAGGTCGTTGGGGTTGCTCATCGCAGTCCTCGCGAGGGTCGCGTTGGGTCGCACCGGACGGAGCCGGGCACTGGGTGGTTATCGGGCAATCGCCGGAGGAATTGAGGGCAGCGCGACGGTCTCGGCCGCCGGCTCGTCGGCCGGCGCCTCGGGCTCGTCGATGCGGCGGCTCAGCAGCCGGTCCTCGGCCTCGCGGTTCATCACGATGATGCTGATGCGCCGGTTCATCGGGCTCGCCGGGTCGTTGGTGTCGAACAGCACGCTCGACGCCAGGCCCTGCACCAGCAGCACGCGCTCCTGCGGCAGGCCGCCGGCGCCGAGCTCGCGGCGCGAGGCGTTGGCGCGGTCGCTCGACAGCTCCCAGTTGCTGTAGCCGCGCTCGCCGGTGCCGAACGCCTGCGCGTCGGTGTGGCCCTCGAGCGTGAGCCGGTTCGGCACCTCGGCGAGCACCGCGCCGATCTCGCGCAGCAGCTCGCGCATGTATGGTTTGACGATCGCGCTGCCGCTGTCGAACATCGGCCGGTTCTGCTCGTCGACGATCTGGATGCGCAGGCCGTCGCGCGTCATCTCGAGGCGAATCTGCGATTTCATCGCGGCCAGCTTCGGGTTCGCGGCGAGCACCTCTTCGACCTTCTTCTTCAGCGTTTCCAGGCGTGCCGCCTCGGCGCGGCGCTGTTCGGCCTTGAGCGCCTTCATCTGGTAGGTCTTGTTCTTCGCGTCGACGTCGCCCTTCTTGACCTGGCCGTCGGCGCGCGACAGGTCGGTGCCGCCACCCTTGAGCACGCTGGACGAATCGCCCGAGCCGGAGCCCCCGCCCAGCAGCGACACCTTCAAGGGCGAGTTGAAGTAGTCGGCGATGCCCTTCTTGTCGCCCTCCGCGGTCGAGCCGAGCAGCCACATCAGCAGGAAGAACGCCATCATCGCGGTGACGAAGTCGGCGTAGGCGATCTTCCACGCGCCGCCGTGCGGGGCATGGCCGCCCTTCTTCACCCTCTTGATGATGATGGGCTGGAGCTTCTTCGAGTCACCGGACATCGCTCAATGCCTCGTCGAAGAGGAGCGGGGCCAGCGCCGGGCCGCTCCCAAGCGGACCCGCGATCCCCTTGGGGGATCGGCCGATGTATCCATTGGACGAGGGGCCGTCATTTCTTACCCTTCACGTGGCCTTCGAGCTCGGCGAACGTCGGCCGGTCACCCGAGTACAAGACCTTGCGGCCGAACTCGACCGCGACCTGCGGCGCGTAGCCCTGCATGCTGGCGAGCAGCGTGGTCTTGATGCACTGCAGCTCCTTCGAGCCGTCTTCCATCTTCTGCTCCATCAGGCCGCCGAGCGGCTCGACGAAGCCGTACGCGAGCAGGATGCCCAGGAAGGTGCCGACCAGCGCCGAGCCGATCATCCCGCCCAGCACCGCCGGGGGCTGCCCGACCGAGCCCATCGTGTTGACCACGCCGAGCACCGCCGCGACGATGCCGAACGCCGGCAGCCCGCCGGCCAGGCGCGCGATCGCGGCGACGGCGGCGTGTTCTTCGTTGTGGTGGGTCTCGATCTCGGAATCCATCAGGCTCTCGATCTCGTGCGCGTTGAGATTGCCCGAGACCATCATGCGCAGGTAATCGGTGATGAACTCGACCACGTGGTGGTCGTTGCCGACCACGGCGTACTTCTGGAAGATCGCCGAGCTGTGCGGCTCTTCGACGTCCTTCTCGATCGACATCAGCCCTTCCTTGCGGGCCTTCTGCAGGATGTCGTAGAGCAGCGCCATCATCTCCATGTAGCGCGCCTTGCTGTACTTGCTGCCCTTGAAGCACTTGCCCAGGCCCGACAGCGAGGCCTTGATGACCTTCATCTGGTTGTTGGCCAGGAACGCGCCAAGCGCAGCACCCAGGATCGTGATCAGCTCGAACGGCAGCGCGTGCAGGATCACGCCGATGTTGCCGCCGTGGACGATGTAGACCCCGAAAATGCAGGCCAGCGCCAAGCCCCAGCCGACGAGAACGAACATGGTGTGAAAGTCCGAGTAAAACGGGCACCCCGAATGCAGTGCCGCCCTGCCCAACCCGCTTTATCGGCGAGCGGGGGTTCGGCTTGAGTTTGCAACGCAGGGCTGGTGGCCGATCCGATCAACAGCGCTCGCTTGACCCGTCAATAGAAAAACGGGCCCGAAGGCCCGTTGTAAAGACACATGGACTGTGCCAGGAGGAGACAAAAACTTCGAGGTTGCGCCTACGTTGTCGGCGCGACGCAGAGAAACTTGAGTTCAGTGCACCGCGGCCGCGCCGCCAGCCGCCTTGGCGCCGCCGCCCATCTTGATCGAGCCGGCCGCGTGGCCCTTGCCGGCGCGCGCCGGCGGGCAGCACAGGCCGCACACGTAGTGGCGCGCGATCTCGTGCGGGTGGGTGACGAAGTGGCCGCCGCACTTCGAGCACTTGGTCATCGTCAGCATGCCGTTGTCGACGAACTTCACGAGCCGCCAGGCGCGCGTCACCGACAGCAGCGCCTCGAGGCCCTGCGCCGTGGTCTGCTCCTGGTAGAGCTGGTAGGCCTTGATGACGGTGTCGATCTCGTCCATCTCGGCGACCTTGTTCAGGTACTCGTGGATGTTCAGGAACAGTGACGCATGAATGTTCGGCTGCCAGGTCATGAACCAGTCGGTCGAGAACGGCAGCTGGCCCTTGCTCGGCGACTTGCCCGCCACTTCCTTGTACAGGCGCAGCAGGCGCTCGTACGACAGGTCGGTCTCCGACTCGAGCACCTGCAGGCGGGCCCCGAGGTTGATCAGCGTGACGGCGCGGCTGATCTGCTTTGCTTCGGTGAGGATGCTCTTGGTGCGCATGATCGGTTCTCTCCTGGCTGTATTTGTAGTTGGATCGAGATCAGGCAGCTTCTTGATGGCGGCCGGCCATCAGGATGGAGGCGTGCAGGCGCGCCGTGGTGTCGTTGGCGGCGCCGCGGCCGTGGCTGGTCAGCAGGCCCCAGACCAGGTCGTCGTCCATGCGGAACTTGCACAGCAGCGTGTTGCCCGAGGCGATCTTCATCATCTGGGCCGGCGTCAGCAGCGTGATCATCGCGGCGCTGTCTTCGCTGATGCCGAGGCGGAACAGGGCCTGCTCGCGGTCGGCGCGGATCAGGCTCTGGGCCAGCATCAGGTACGACAGGTTGGCTTCGCGAATCTCGGTGAGGATCTGGTCGGCGTTCATGGTCTGCTCCGGGTATGTGTGTGTCGGCGTGTCTGTGTGTCGGCGTGCGTTGTTGTGTGTGTCTCAACGTGAAGCGGATTCTGAAGACCGGATCAGGGTGGTGGCATCAGGTCAGTTCTGTGGCTCGAGTCCACGTTCTTCCGTGCCGCGTGTCAGGCAACTTCCTACACGCCGGCTGCAGCGCGGCCCGAGATGCAGGCCAAAGCGGGCCCATATCGAGCGTTTCGTGCGCAAGGGCCGTTCCTACACTGACCGCGTTCCCAGGCCCGCCCCCCGCAGGCCCGGCGCACGTCGGCCCGAGCGGCCCGGAGGCACTACGGATGGACTGTCTGATCGTTGGGGCCGGCTTCGCCGGCGCCGTCTGCGCACGCGAGCTGGCCGACGCCGGCCACACCGTGCTCGTCATCGACAAGCGGCCGCACATCGGCGGCAACGCGTTCGACCGGCTCGACGCGAGCGGCGTGCTGGTGCACCAGTACGGCCCGCACATCTTCCACACCAACAGCGAGAAGGTGTTCGAGTACCTGTCGCGCTTCACCGAGTGGCGGCCGTACGAGCACCGCGTACTCGCGGTGCCCGACGCGCGCAACGACCGCGCGTACCCGCTGCCGATCAACCGCACCACGATCAACCGGCTCTACGGGCTCGACCTCGACGAGACCGGCGTCAAGGCGTTCCTCGAGCGGGTGCGCGAGCCGCGCGAGCCGATCCGCACCTCGGAAGACGTGGTGCTGAACTCGGTCGGCACCGACCTGTGCGACAAGTTCTTCCGCGGCTACACCCGCAAGCAGTGGGGCCTGGAGCTGAACCAGCTGGCCGGCGGCGTGGCCGCGCGGATCCCGACCCGCACGAACGACGACGACCGCTACTTCAGCGACCGCTTCCAGGCGATGCCGCTGCACGGCTACACCGCGATGTTCGAGCGGCTGCTCGACCACCCGTGCATCGAGGTGCGCACCGGCATCGCATACGAGCAGATCGTCTCGACGGCCGACTGCCGCATGACGATCTTCACCGGCCCGATCGACGAGTACTACGGGCACCGCTTCGGCCGCCTGCCGTACCGGTCGCTGCGCTTCGAGCACGAGCACCTCGCGGGCCACGCCGAGTATCAGAAGGTCGGCACGGTCAACTACCCGAACGACCACGACTACACCCGCATCACCGAGTTCAAGCACCTGACCGGCCAGCCGCACACCGGCACCTCGATCGTGCGCGAGTACCCGAGCGCCGAGGGCGACCCGTACTACCCGATCCCGAACCCGGCCAACGAGGCGCTGTTCAAGCGCTACGAGGCGCTGGCCGAGGCCGAGAGCGACGTGCACTTCATCGGCCGGCTGGCGCAGTACCGCTACTACAACATGGACCAGGTCGTCGGCTCGGCGCTCGCGCTGAGCCAGCGTCTGAACGACGCGTACGCGATCGCGCCGGCGCACGCCCATTACCAGGCGACCGCACCTGCGCCGCTGAGCGCCTGACCCCTGCCTCCAACCGCAAATCGCCTGCGCGACCAAGATGCCCTATTCGACCGTTCTTTGCCTCGACGACCTGACCCGCGACGAGTTCTGGCCCGCCAAGGAGTTCATGTACGACCTGATTCGGCTGCCTGTTTACTACGCCGCCGGGATCGACATCGCCTGCTCGCCGCGCAACGGGCAGCGTCACAACCTCGGCGCCGGCTTCGACGTCCACCGATTTCTGGCGCTGTGCCGCGGCGAGCACGCCAAGGTCGACTGGGTCGCTTGCCACCACGAGGTGCCGCCAGCCGCGGCGATCGAACTCGCGAGCCACATCCCGGACGGGGCGCTCGTTGTCTCCTACGAGATGCCGCCGTGGCTGCGCAAGGTGCTCGACCAGCGCGGCTGCGACTGGATCGACCTGCGTCTCGCCCCGCTGCGCTTCGCGACGGACCTGTACATGGCGGCGCGGACGAACAGGCCCGCGCTCTATGCCGCACTGCATCGCCACGCGGTCACCCCACACGCGATCCATTTCGAAGCGATGATGCTGGCGGCGCGGGTGCGGCACCACCGCCGTTACGCCGAAGACAACCTGGCCCTCGACGGTTCGGTCGTCTACCTCGGCCAGACCGAGGCCGATGCGGCGATCATTGATTCGAACGGCCGCTTCGTGCGCATCGCCGACCGCGCCGACAGTCTGCGCGAGGCGGTTGGTGCTGCGCCGGTGTTGTACCGGGCGCATCCGCAGGGCGGGGCGTTTGCCGAAGAGGAGCAGCGCGAGATCGAGCGCCTGATCGGCCGCCAGGTCACGCGCTGCGAAGTCGAGACCTACGAGCTGATGGCGGGCGATGCGGCAGTCAAGCTGGTCGGCCTGTCGTCCGGCGCGCTGCAGGAAGCGCTATGGTTCGGACGGGACGCCGTCGCGCTGCTGGATCCGATCTGCCGCCCCGAGTTCGGTGAAACCTGGAACGGCGAAACCTATCAGCTGCTGGCGTCGCACGATTTCATCAGCGAGCCGCTCTGGGCCGAACTCACGACCGGCACGGCACCGCGCGCCGACGCAGTGCGGATTGCAGCGCGGCCCAACCTGCTGCGCGAGCTGCACAACGCCTGGTGGGGCTACTCGGGCGCATCGATCCGGCACAGCCACTTCTACCGTGAGGTCGTGGATGTGCACGGCCGCGACGTACGCGATCGACTCGCCGCGACCGAAAGCCAGCTGGCCGCCGCGAACCGCGACATCGAGCAGCTGCGCGACCAGCTCTCGCAGACCCTCAACGCGGTGCGCGGCCTGCTGAACGAGCGCCGAACCGCCGTCGCATGACGGGATGGCCAGCCCGCGTTCGCCGCTCGAGAAGGCCAGGCTTCCCGGGTCTTATCGCTGCACTGCCGCGAGAGCGGCTGCCTAGACTGCAACTGTCCCACGGCAACCGTGGTCACTGAAGGATTTGTGTCGATGAAACCTTACCTCGCCCTGTTCCGTGCCGGCCCGAACTCGCTTCACCCGCACGCGGTCGAGCGCCTCGACGAGCAGAACTTCGACTATGCGCTGTCTTGGTTCGGCGACGAGTCGCCAGCCGCCGACGGCGCGGCGTTCGTTCACATGCAGAAGGGCGCGAAGTGGCCCGGGCTCGAGCGGACGCTGATCGAGCACTGGGACACGATCCAGCAGTACGAATACGTCTGGCTTCCCGACGACGACCTGCTGTGCCAGCCCGAACTGGTATCGCGCATGTTCGCGATCTGCCACGACCTGCAGCTCGAGCTCGCGCAGCCCGCGCTGACCCGCGACTCGTATTTCTCGCACCTGATCACGCTCCAGCACACCGAGTTCCAGCTGCGTTTCACGAACTTCGTCGAGATCATGGCGCCCGTGTTGTCGACCGACATGCTGGCGCGTGTCTTCCCGACGCTGGCCGGCAACGTCAGCGGTTGGGGCCTGGACACCCTGTGGGCACGGCTGACGCAACTCGGCAAGGTGGCCATCATCGACGACACGCCGGTCAAGCACACGCGACCGGTGGGCGGCCCGAACTACGCCTTCAGCAAGGCGGTCGGCATGACGCCGGCGCAGGAGGCCGTGCTCACGATGACACGCTATGGCATCGAGACGCCGGCCGATGTCCACCTCAATTTCGCCGGGCTGCTGCAGAGCGGCAATCCGATCTGCATCGGCCAATCGACCTTCGAGATCGACCAGATGCTGAAAAAACTGATCGCTTCGACGAACGGAACGAAGGTTTCGGCGCTCCATCTGACGCGCTATTTGGGCAATCACCTGAACTACTGGATGGGCGGCATCGAACAGTCCGGCCGTTCCAACTGCTCGCGCGATCTGTTGCGCGTCGTGCTGAACCACACCCTGGCGCATGCCGGCATCGCCTTTCCGACCGCGGGCGAAAGCTCGACGGCGGCGCAGGAAACCGCGCGCAGCATCGCCGCCCAGGCGCACTGACGCCGCTCCACAACACGCGCCGCCCATGACAATGACACCTCAACCGCAACCCCCGCAGACTCGGCCCCGGCCCTCCGGCCTGCGCATCGGGCCCGGCGCGCTAACGCTTCCGTCCGCAGTGCCGCGCGCCGGAGCCGACGCCGAGACACCCGCCGAGCAAGACGGCTGGCTGCGCGGTTGGTGCAAGGCAGCGTCGTTCGAGGATCGGCTGGCCGCGATCAACACGATGTCCAAGGGCCGCCAGCCCAGCCATGTCGCCGCCGAGGTCTGGCTGCACCTGCTCGGCAAGGCCGCCGGGCTGGTAACGCCTGCGGAAATGGAGTTGCTGCTGCGCCAGTTCATCATGCTCGCGCCCGAACACGGCAAGGCCAGCGTGATGTACGACATGCTGATGAACGCGCAGCCCGCCGACGCGCAACGGCCCGATCTGGTCTTCATGATCACGAGCTGCGAGCGCTACATGCCGCAGGCCCTGCGCGTGCTGGCCGACCTGCGCAAGCGCGGCGCCGAGGCCTGCATCGTCGTCGGCGATCCGTCGCTGTCGGTCGCCGTGGCGGACGGCACGCTGGTTCGGCTGCCGGTCTCGGACAGCTACGAAGCGTTGCTGTCGAAAGTTCTGGAAGGCCTGACCTTTCTGCGCCGCCGTCACGGACCGATCAGCGTCGTGAAGATCGACGACGACATGCACCTGAACAACCGCTTCGATCCGCAGGCGTTGGCCCAAACGGCGCGCACGATGGAATATGTCGGGCACCCGATCGGCGACCATCCACCAGATCGCTGCTGGCATCTCGGCAAGACCTCGGTTCCGACGCCGATCTTCACGCGCCGCCACCGCGGGCGCTTCGCGTACGGCCCGATGTATGTGCTCGGCCCGCGCGCGATCGAGCACCTGGTTCGCGAATGGGTGTTCTACCCGGGCGAGTTCGCCGGCCACGTCTACGAAGACCGCGCCGTCGGCGACTCGCTGCGTCGGGCGAACATCGACCTGCGACCGGTGAGTTTTGCCGAGATGGGCGGCGTCGTCGAGCAGGTCGAGCGCTACGTCGCGCAGCCGTTCTGAGCGGCAAGCCGCGCAGAACCACCATCCACACCGCACGCGCGTTCATCGACGCGCCAACAGGCCCAGGAGCCACCGACATGTCCACCGTTCAATCCACCCTCCAAGCCTCCAGCGTCGAACAGCTGCGCGACCTCGCCATGGGCGCCGCGGCGCAAGGTCGACACGACGAGGCCCGCTCGCTGCTCGAATCGGCGCTCGCGAAACTCGCGGCGCTGAAACTCGAGATGCTGAGCGACATGGCCGCCATTGCGCTGCGCGCCGGCGATCTCGTGCAGTCGATCGGCATCGCACGGCACCTGGTCACCACCGTGCCCGGGGACGACGCGGCACGCTACACGCTGGCAATGGGCTTGGCCGCGATCGGCTCGCACGGCGAAGCACTCGAGCTGCTCGACACCCTGAACCAGGGCGAGCGCGGCAAGCGTTTCCACGCGGCGATGCCCGAGCTGGCCGCGATCGCCGCGACCGAGGCTGCCGGCCTGCGCTCGCTGCGCATGGCCGCCGCCTGAAGACGGCTTCGACCGCCGCTGCCGCCCGAGCCGCCGTGCAGAACATCGGCGAACGGCTGGCCGAGGTCGGCCTGAAGTTCCAAACGCCGCCTGATTTGGCGCACCTGCACCCCGAACTGAACATCGAGCTGCCGGCCGATGTGTCGGCCGAAGTGCATCTCTATCAGAAGCTGCGGATCGGCGCGTTCACGCATCTGAACGGCGGCTTCATCAAGGACGTTTCGATCGGGCGCTACTGCTCGTTCGCACGCGACGTGCAGATCGGGCACGGCTTTCATCCGGTGAGCTGGCTCTCGTGTTCGCCGCTGCAGTACCTACCCGACTACCGGGGCTGGATGCGGCACGTCTCGGCCTTCACCGAGCGGCCCCAGCAGACCCGAACCCGGCCGTTCGACTGGGCCACGCACACGACGATCGGCAACGACGTCTGGATCGGCAACCACGTCGTCGTGAAAGACGGCGTGACGATCGGCGACGGTGCGGTCATCGGCGCGAACGCCGTCGTCACGCACGACCTGCCGCCGTACGCGATCGTCGCCGGCAACCCCGCACGCCTGATCCGCTACCGGTTCGACCCGGCCGTGATCGAACGCCTGCTCGAGCTGCGGTGGTGGCAGTACTCGATGGCCGACTTCGGCGAGATCGCATTCGACGACATCCACGCCGCGCTCGACCGCATCGAAAACCTGGTTGCCGGCGGACTTCGACCCTACGTTGCGCCCTGCGTGACGCGCGAGACGCTTCAGGCATTGCGCGACGGCCGCTAGCGGTCAAGCTCGCGCGTCGCGTCGCACACCGGTCGTGCTGGGGGGCCGGGTGCTTCGCGGCAGCACCCGGTCGCCGCGTCAGGCCGGCACCAGCTTGATGGATTTGCGCACCGTCGCCGGCGCTCGCGCGCCGCGCGTGTAGGCCGTCGCACGCAGCAGATCCATCTGCATCAGGCGCTGGTCGTTCAGGTCTTCGAGCGCGAAGCTGCAGT
>DATMIN010000612.1:0-23070 GCA_035554275.1 Burkholderiaceae bacterium | reverse complement strand
TGCTCGCCGACCCGAGCGAGCAGCTCGAGGTGCCGGGCCTCGGCGACCGCCCGCCGCGGATGCTCAGCCGCCAAGCCTTGGCCGGCGTGATCGAGCCGCGCATCGAGGAAATCTATTCCCTCGTGCACCAGGTGATCCGCGAGAGCGGCTACGAAGAGCTGCTGTCGAGCGGCATCGTGATCACCGGCGGCGCGGCGGTGATGCCGGGGATGGTCGAGCTCGGCGAAGACATCTTCCTGAAACCGGTGCGCAAGGGCGTGCCGACGTACCACGGCGCGCTCTACGACATGGTCAACAACCCGCGCTCGGCCACCGTGATGGGGCTGCTCGAGGAAGCCCGCTTCGCGCGTTCGCGGGGGCTGCGCGCGGCGCAGCAGGCCGGCTCGGTCAAGACCTGGTTCGGCCGCGCGAAGGACTGGTTCCTCGGCAACTTCTGATTTGAAACGGACTTCACCATGACCCACACCCATTCGCTGCTGCACGTCCAGACGTCGCACGGCCCCGCCCCGCCGCGCCGGGCCACGACGAGGGTGAGCGACAACGACAAAGAGTTTGGGATTCGGCTTCGTTAGACACGCAAGCACACACACGGCAACTGCACCAAGGATTGGAGATTTCACATGGCTATCGAAATGATTGAAGAGTTCAGCATGGGCACGCAGATCAAGGTGATCGGCGTCGGCGGCGGCGGCGGCAACGCGGTCGACCACATGATCGCGCAGGGCGTCCAGGGGGTTCAGTTCGTCTGCGCCAACACTGACGCGCAGGCGCTCAACCGCTCGGCCGCGCACGACCTGATCCAGCTCGGAACGACCGGCCTGGGCGCGGGTGCGAAGCCCGAGTGCGGCAAGGCCGCGGCCGAGGAAGCGGTCGACCGCATCCGCCAGTCGATCGAGGGCGCGCACATGCTGTTCGTCACCGCCGGCATGGGCGGCGGCACCGGCACCGGCGCCGCGCCGGTGATCGCGCGGGTCGCGAAGGAAATGGGCATCCTGACGGTCGGCGTCGTGACCAAGCCGTTCGAGTTCGAGGGCAACCGCCGGATGAAGGCGGCCGACGCGGGGCTGGCCGAGCTGGAAGCCAACGTCGACTCGCTGATCGTGATCCTGAACGACAAGCTGCTCGACGTGCTCGGCGACGACATCACGCAGGACCAGGCGTTCGCGCACGCCAACGACGTGCTGAAGAACGCCGTCGGCGGCATCAGCGACATCATTCACATGCCGGGCCTCGTCAACGTCGACTTCGAGGACGTGAAGACGGTGATGAGCGAGCCGGGCAAGGCGATGATGGGCACGGCGCAGGCCGGCGGCCCGGACCGCGCGATCAAGGCGGCCGAAGCGGCCGTCGCGTGCCCGCTGCTCGAAGGCATCGACCTGTCGGGCGCGCGCGGCGTGCTGGTGCTGATCGCGGCGAACCGCAACACGTTCAAGCTCGCCGAGAGCCGCAACGCGATGAACACGATCCGCCGCTACGCCGCCGACGACGCACACGTGATCTACGGTACCGCCTACGACGAAAGCCTGGGCGACCAGCTGCGCGTGACGGTGATCGCCACCGGGCTGAGCCCGGCGCGCCGCCAGCAGGCGCCGATCAGCGTGGTCCACAGCATGCCGGCGCAGCGCACCGGCACGCACGACCTGCCGATCCTGCAGAGCGCGGTCGCGAGCGCGCCGCAGATGGTGCCGCCGTCGCACGACTACAGCGCGCTGACGACGCCGAGCGTGTGGCGCAACGGGCGCAGCGCGGCGGCGAAGGTCGACGCGCTGGCGAGCAACGGGATGGACGAGATCGAGATACCGGCGTTCTTGCGGAAGCAGGCGGATTGAAGACGGTCAACGCAGGCCACCGACGCGCGACGCCGCGTCGGTGACCGTCGCTGGAGCCATCGGCGGACGCTGGCGTTGGCTCGGTGCGCCGGCGCGCGGCGGCGAGGATGGCAAACTCGCGGCAGCGCCGACTTGGCGAATCTCTCGGTACGCCAGTGGTCCGATCATTGCTAGTCACGCCGATCTACACGGCATCTTCGCTGACCGGTGGCGGTCAACGCACCCTGCACCTCTATCGCGCGCTGGCGCGGTTGGGCAGCGTCGACGTGGTCCTCGTTTCCGAGCCGGTGTGCCGCGTCCTGGAGCAGGACTTGGCGCCCTTTGCCGCCGAGATGCCAGGTGCCGGACAGATTGTCGTGCATCGTTCCACGGAGCAGTTCCTGCTGTCGCCTGCGCCCGGGGCCCGGCCCATCGAGCGGCTTCGCCATCAGGCCACACGAGCGCTTCACGCGATGCGCCCTCGGTCCCATTTCTACAGCCCCTCGCCATCGGCGCTGATGGGATTCGAGGCGTTGCTGTCTGCCGGCGCGTACGACGTGATCGTCGGTCGCTATCTGCAGGCGACGGCGTTGTCCGGGGCTTTGTCGCAGGCGAGAACCCCGGTGATTGTCGACCTCGACGATCTCGACGAGGTGGTGTTGCGGTCGAGGCTCGCGTCACCGACGACGTCGAGGATTCGGCGTTGGGCGTTGCGCTGGCAGATTCGGCAACTCACGCCGCTAGTGGCTCGCCTGCGGGCCGAGGCGCAGCACCTGTTCACCGCCACCGCAGCCGACCGCGCCACGATCGGCGAACGCGGGTCGTCGGTGCTTCCCAATGTCCCCTTTCTTCGCGCCGGGCAATTCGCTGCGCCTGCCCCTGCTGCCAACAGTCGGACGCTCCTGTTCATCGGCACCTATGCGCATCGCGTGAATCGCGAGGGCGTGCGCCACTTCGTGGCCCACTGCTGGCCCGCGATCAGGCGCCGCGATGCCGACGCACGCTTTCGAATCGTCGGTTCGGGCGGATGGGAGCAAGCGCGATCAGAATTCGCTCACATCGAAGGCATCGACGTCGTGGGCGCTGTCGACGATCTCTACCAAGAGTACGCATCGGCCGCCCTGTGCGTGGCGCCCTTGTTCGAAGGCTCCGGGACCAAGATCAAGATCCTGGAGGCGATGATGTATGGGCGGGCCGTGGTCGCCGCGGCCTACTCCGTGCGCGGACTCGAGGAGTTGCTCGATGGCGGCGTGTTCACGGCCGCCTCGGACGCCGAGATGATCGATACGTGTGTCGAACTGCTGGCATCGCCCGAGCGTCGTGCGAGTGCCGCTGCGCGCGGGCGGGAACTGGTGGCCGAGCGCTATTCCGAGGACTCGATCTTCCGGGTTGTGGAGCGTGCGCTTGTCGATTGCGGCGTTCTCGCGAGCCGTCCGTGATTCCATCGCGCCCCGATAGCGATCTCCCACGATGACACCCGCCGGCTCTCTTCCGCTCGTCTGCGTTCACGAGGATCGCGCCGACTACCTCATTGGCGTCAAGCTGGCCGTTCTCAGTCTGGCGCGGCACGCGCCGGCCTTCCAAGTTGTCGTCAGCAGTCCGGGTGCCAAGCTGGACTTCGTGCAGTGGGTCGACCGTCAGCCCAACGCACGCATGGCGAACTTCCGTCACATCCGGCAGGGTGCCGGCTGGAACGTCAAGCCTTCGGTGCTCCTGGAAATGCTGGAGGAGCGCGCCGATGTCGTGTGGATCGATTCAGACATCGTCGTCACGGGCGATATGACGCGCCGTTTTTTGGGCCGGCCCCTCGACACGTTGCTGGCGACCGAGGAAACCTACTGGGGCCAGGAGCAAGGCGGAGATTTCCGGACCGTCGCCTGGGGGCTCGTTCCGGGTCGCAAGTTGCGCTGCACCGTCAACTCCGGCGTCCTGCGTGTCACGCGCAGCCATGTGCCGCTGCTGCGCGCCTGGCAGACGATGTTGATGCACCCGCTGTACCTGAGCGCACAGAGCCGGCCCTGGTACGAACGGCCCTTGCACATGATCGGTGACCAGGAGGCGCTGACCGGGCTGCTCGGATCCCAGGAGTTCGCGCACTTGCCGGTCGAACTGCTGCGACGCGGCACTGACATCGCGCAGTGTTTCGGCCCGGCGGGCTTTACACCGGGCGAGCGGCTGCGCGCCCTGTGGGGGACCGGCCCATCGTTCATCCACGCGATGGGGCCGAAGCCGTGGCTGCGAGGAGAGCGTCCTCCGCCGCTGCTGCGCGGGGCTGATCTCGTCGGCGGCCTGCGCGATTGGTATCGCTACTTGTCGCTGGAGACCTCTCCCTACAGCGTGGCGGCGCGACGCTACACCTCGCAGCCCGATGTCGACGTGAGCTGGGTGCGCCCGCGTTCGCCGCTCGGTCGGGGCCTGACCGCGTTGGGCGGTGAGCGCCCAGCAGCGCCCGGTCTGCCGGTGGCCGTTGTGGACCACCTCGCACGGCAATTGCGTAAGACGCTGCGGATCGCCCGCTACACCCAGAGCCCCGACTTCGTGCTGACCGAGCGGCCCTTTTGAGCGCCGCCAGCGCGTCGACCCGCCAACGATGAGACCCCTCCTTTACACCTTGCACTGTGGCAACATGTACGGCACGGAACGCATGGCGCTCGCGACGCTGGAGGGGTTGACCGAGTACCGCAGGTATGTGTTTGCGCCGCGCTCCGATGCTGCGCCCGCCCTGCTGAACGTGGCGCGCGACCTGCGCTACGACGTTCGCCCCTTCAAGCGGCCCGGCGACCTGGCTTGGGCACTGCTGCCGCTGTTCCTCCGGCATCGGGAGATCGATGTCATCTCCACCTCTGCCACACACAACGTGCTTTGCACCTGGTTGGCCCGACTGTGTTTCGTTCGCCTCCGGCAGCTGAACGTCGTGCACGGCGGTGGTGAAGACCGCTACAGCTATGCAAACAAGCACCGACTGAACAAGACCGGGACCGTGCTGGTCGCCGTGTCGCGCTTCGTTCGCGACAGGTTGGTGGCGCACGACGTGCCCGAGCGCAAGATCGTTGTCGTCGAGAACTTCCTGTCGGACTCCGACCTGGTGGATCGCCCGAGCCGACCGCGCTTCGATCCGGCGATGGCCGATGCGCGGCCAATCGAGCGCGCGCAGGTGAAGGTTGTTGTCGTTTCCCGACTCGAATCGGTCAAGCGGCTCGATGTGCTGCTGGCGGCGATCGAGACCGGGCGGCTGCAGAAGTTCCGCTTCGATGTGTTCGGAACTGGAGAACTGTTGGATCCTCTTCGACAACGGGTGGAATCGCGCGGCGCGCCTGTGACGTTCCACGGCTACGTGCCGGATCTGCCGGAGCGGCTTGCCGACGCCGACTTTCTTCTGCACCTGTGCCCGACCGAGCCGTTCGGCCTCGCGATCCTGGAGGCGTTCGCCGCCGGTCTGCCCCCGATCGTCCCGGCTGCCGGCGGCGCCGGAGAACTCGTGGATGACGGCGTGACCGGCATGCAATACCCGGCCGCCGACGCCGACGCGCTTGCGTCCTGCCTAACAAGGGCTTCAGAGCTGGAAGGTCGTCACCTCGATGCCATGGTGAGTGCAGGGCGCGCCGTGCTCGCCGGGCGCTTTTCCGCGCAGGCAGGTGCTGCGGCGTATCGGCGCGCCCTTCGCCAAGCGGCATGAGCGCCCGAGGGCTGACAGGCCGGCAGATAAAATGCGTCAGGATGAAATCAGAATGCTCGCCCAACGCACCCTCAAGTCGATGACCCGCGCCGTCGGCGTGGGCCTGCACGGCGGCCAGCGCGTCGAGCTGACGCTGCGGCCGGCGCCGGCCGACACCGGCATCGTGTTCCGCCGCGTCGATCTGGCGCAGCCGGTCGACATCGCGGTCAACGCGCTGTGGATCACCGACACGCGGATGGCGACGACGCTGTCGCTCGGCGGCGATCCGGGCGCGCCGAAGGTCAAGACGATCGAGCACCTGCTGTCGGCGTGCTCGGGCCTGGGCCTGGACAACCTGATCATCGAGATCAACGGCGAAGAGGTGCCGATCCTCGACGGCTCGGCGGCGAGCTTCGTGTTCCTGCTGCAGAGCGCGGGCATCGAGCTGCAGGACGCGCCGAAGCGCTTCGTGCGCATCGGCAAGCCGGTCGAGGTGCGCGAGGGCGCGGGGCCGACGCTGAAGTGGGCGCGGCTCGAGCCGTTCGACGGCTACAAGCTCAGCTTCGAGATCGACTTCGCGCATCCGGCGGTCGACCAGCAGGGCCAGCGCGTCACGTTCGACATGGGCTCGGGCCGCTACAAGCAGGAGATCGCGCGCGCCCGCACGCTCGGCTTCACGAAGGACGTCGAGATGATGCGCGCGCGCGGCCTGGCGCTGGGCGGCAGCATGGACAACGCGCTCGTGATCGACGACTCCAAGGTCCTGAACAACGACGGCCTGCGCTACGACGACGAGGTGGTCAAGCACAAGATGCTCGACGCGATCGGCGACATGCTGGTGATCGGGCACCCGATGATCGGCGCGTACAGCGCGTTCCGCTCCGGCCACGACCTGAACAACAAGCTGCTGCGCGCGGTGCTGGCCGACCCGGCGAGCTTCGAGATCGTCAGCTTCGACGACGCCGCGCTCGCGCCGGCCGGGCTGGCCGAACTGGCGCCGGCCTGGTGAGGCGCGACGCTGCGCGCCGATGCTGTTCTTCCGCTGGGTCGTCTTATTGCTGTTGGTCGCCGGGCTGGTGTGCCTGGCGATGTACATCGGCACCGGGCGCCGGCAGTACCAGGTCTGGGCGGTGCGGATCGTCAAGTGGACGGTGATCGCCGCGCTCGGCTTCTTCGCCGTGCTGATCCTCGAGCGGCTCGCGATGATGGTGTGACGGGGCCGCGCCTGTGAACGTCTTTCGCTGGATCATCGGCGGCCTCGCGCTGCTGCTCGGGCTCGGTTCGCTGCTGAGCTTCGCGCTCTTCATCGCGTTCGACATCGAGGTCTGGCGCGGGCGCGCGCGCACGCTGTGGCGCGGCGTCACGATGGCGCTGCTGCTGTGGTTCAACGTCGAGATCTGGGGGCCGGTGCTGTGGACGCTCACGCACTGGTGACGCGCGCCGCAGCGCTCAGAGGCCGAGAAACGCCGTCACGTCGGGCAGGTGCGCGTCGAAGTCGCTGAGCGCGTGGTCGCTGCCCTCGAGCAGCTTGACGCGGCAGCCACGGTAGCGTGCGCTCATCTCTTCCCAGCTCAGCAGCTCGTCGCCCTTCGCGATCACCGCGAAGTAGCGCGCCGGATCGGTCAGCGTCATCGGCGCGATCGCGCGCAGCTCGGCGATGAACTCGGGGCGGAAGAAGAAGCGCTCGTCGCTGTGCCAGGCGCTGATCTCGCCGATGTACTTCTGCAGGTCGCGCGCCGGGTCGACGGCCGGGTTCAGCAGCACCGCGCGGCAGCCGATACGCTCAGCGACGGCGGTCGCGTAGAAGCCGCCGAGCGAGCTGCCGATCACGCCGGTCGTCGCCACCGCCCAGTCGGCCAGGCCCCCGAGCAGCAGGTGCATCGCGTCGCGCGGCGAGGGCGGCAGCTGCGGGCACCACCAGTGCACGTCGGGGCGGTGCTGCTGCATCCACGCGGCCATCCGCTGCGCCTTCGCCGACTGCGGCGACGAGCGGAAGCCGTGCAGATACAGAAGATGCGTGCAGCCCGCCATCGCGCCGTTCAGCGCGCCGCCAGCGCCGCGAGCAGCTTCGCGTGAATGCCGCCGAAGCTGCCGTTGCTCATGCACAGCACGTGGTCGCCGGGCCGGGCCGCGGCGACGACGCGCCGCACCAGTTCGTCGATCGAATCGGCGACGACGGCCTGGCGGCCCATCGGCGCGAGCGCCTGCGCGGCGTCCCAGCCGAGGCCGCCACCGTGGCAGAACGCGAGGTCGGCCTCCTCGAGCGACCACGGCAGCTGCGCCTTCATCGCGCCGAGCTTCATCGTGTTCGAGCGCGGCTCGAAGACGGCGAGGATGCGCGCCGTGCCCACTTTCCGGCGCAGGCCGTTCACCGTGGTGCGGATCGCGCTCGGGTGGTGCGCGAAGTCGTCGTAGACCTTCACGCCGCCGGCCTCGCCGCGCAATTCGAGGCGGCGCCGCACGTTCTCGAAGCTCGCGAGCGCGCGCGCGGCCGCGTCGGGCGCGACGCCCACGTGCTCGGCCGCGCCGATCGCCGCCAGCGCGTTGAGCTGGTTGTGCTCGCCGAGCAGCGACCACTCGACCCGCGCCACCTTCAGGCTGCCGCGCAGCACGTCGAACGCGTGCGGCTCGCCGCGGCCGCGCAACGCGCCGGGCTCTTCCTTGCGCGCGCCGAAGCGCGTGACCTCGCTCCAGCAGCCCATCGTCAGCACCCGCTGCAGGCTGGCCTCGCGGCCGTTGACGACGAGCCGGCCGCTGGCCGGCACGGTGCGCACGAGGTGGTGGAACTGGCGCTCGATCGCGGCCAGGTCGTCGAAGATGTCGGCGTGGTCGAACTCGAGGTTGTTCAGGATCAGCGTGCGCGGCCGGTAGTGGACGAACTTGCTGCGCTTGTCGAAGAACGCGGTGTCGTACTCGTCGGCCTCGATCACGAACGGCGCCGCGGCCTCGCCCGGGCGCGCCGCGCCGAGCCTTGCGCTCACGCCGAAGTTCAGCGGCACCCCGCCGACCAGAAAGCCCGGCGCGAGCCCGGCGCGCTCGAGCACCCACGCGAGCATCGCGGTCGTCGTGGTCTTGCCGTGCGTGCCGGCCACCGCCAGCACGTGGCGGCCGTGCAGCACGTGCTCGGCGAGCCACTGCGGGCCGCTGGTGTACGCCGCGCCGGCGTCGAGGATCGCCTCCATCAGCGCATTGCCGCGCACGATCGCGTTGCCGACGACGAACAGGTCGGGCGCGATCTTCAGCTGCTCGGCGCCGTAGCCCTCGATCAGCTCGATGCCGAGCGCGCGCAGCTGGTCGCTCATCGGCGGGTAGACGTTCGCGTCGCAGCCGGTCACCGTGTGGCCGCCCTCGCGCGCCAGCGCCGCCAGGCCACCCATGAAGGTGCCGCAGATGCCGAGGATGTGGATGTGCATCGGAGGATTCTAGGAGTCGGGGCCGCGGCGACTGCCCATGCAGAATCGATGCCCATGTCGTCATGGATCACCGACAGCCCGCTCGTCTACCCCGCGCTCGAGGCCGCGCACATCGGCGGCATCGCGATGCTGGTGGGCAGCCTGGTGGTGCTGGAGCTGCGCGTCTGGGGCGCGGCGCGCGAACTCGCGGTGCCGGCGCTGGCGCGGCTGGCGCTCAGCGTCTCGCTGACCGGCTTCGGCCTCGCCGCGCTCAGCGGCTCGTTGATGTTCGCCGGGCACGCGGCCGAGATGATCTCGAACCGCACGTTCCTGATCAAGATGGGCCTGCTCACCGTGGCCGGCGCGAACGCGGCGCTGTTCCATGCGCGCGGCGGGCTCGTGAAGATGGATCACATCGCCCGCGCGCAGACCGCGCTCTCGCTGGGGCTATGGTTCGCCGTCATCGTCGCCGGGCGCTGGATCGCCTACCGTTGACGCCCGTCGGTTCGACCCGGAGGCTGTGATGCGCCGTCGCTCCCTGATCCTCATCGCCGCCAGCGTGCCTTGGCCGTTGCGCGCGCTGGCCCACCACGGCTGGAGCGGGTTCGACCAGGATCGGCCGCTCTACCTCGAAGGCAAGGTCGGCAAGGTCGCGTGGACCAACCCGCACGTCGAGCTGATGCTCGAACTGGCGCCCGACCTGAAGCTGCCGCCCGATCTCGCGCGCCGCGCGGTGCCGGCGCAGGCGGCCGCGGTCGATGCGCCCAAGCTGCTCGCCGCGGCGCAATTGCCGACGCGGCGCGACCGGGTCTGGGAGATCGAGCTCGCGCCGCTGACGCGTATGGAGGCGTGGAAGGTGGCGCCGATCCAGGTCGGCGAGTCGGTCGCGGTGCTCGGCTTCGCGGCGCCGGGCGAGAAGGGCGACCCGGTGCTGCGCGCCGAGTACCTGTTCGCCGCCGGCAAGGCCTACGGGCTGCGCTCGTCGCCGGCCTGACGGCCGCGCCGCGCGAGGTCGCTAGCGCAGCGCCTGGCGCGCGGCGTCCGCGGTGGCCTTCAGGTCGGCGTCGGAGTGCGCGGCGCTGACGAAGCCGGCTTCGTACAGCGCCGGCGCGAGGTAGACGCCGCGCTCGAGCATCGCGTGGAAGAACGCGTTGAAGCGCTCCTTGTCGGTCGCCATCACGTCGGCGTAGTTCTGCGGCAGGCCGGCCTCGGCGCTGCGCGGGAAGAAGAAGCCGAACATCCCGCCCTCGCAGTCGCCGACCATCGGCACGCCGGCGTCGCGCGCGGCGCCGAGCAGGCTGTCGAGCAGCGTGCGGGTGCGCGCGCCGAGCGTGTCGAAGAAGCCGGGCTTTCGGATCTCGCGCAGCGTGGCCAGCCCGCAGGCCGTGGCAACCGGGTTGCCCGACAGCGTGCCGGCCTGGTACACCGGCCCGAGCGGCGCGAGCTGCTGCATCACCGCGCGCTTGGCGGCGAACGCGGCCAGCGGCATGCCGCCGCCGATCACCTTGCCGAACACGCTCAGGTCGGGCTCGAAGCCGGGGATCGCCTTGGCATAGAGGCTCTGCGCGCCGCCGAGCGCGACGCGAAAACCCGTCATCACCTCGTCGAACACCAGCAGCGCGCCATGCTGCGAGCACAGCTCGCGCAGCCGCTGCATGAACGGCACGCTGGCGCGCACGAAATTCATGTTGCCGGCGATCGGCTCGATCATCACGCAGGCGATGCCATCGCCGTGCAGCGCGAACGCCTCGTCGAGCTGCCCGAGGTTGTTGTACTCGAGCACCAGCGTGTGCTGCACCACCTCGGCCGGCACGCCGGCGCTGGTCGGGTGGCCGAAGGTGGCCAGGCCCGAGCCGGCCTTGACGAGCAGCGCATCGGCATGGCCGTGGTAGCAGCCCTCGAACTTGACGATCTTGCTGCGCCCGGTCACGCCGCGCGCCAGGCGCAGCGCGCTCATCGCGGCCTCGGTGCCCGAGCTGACGAGCCGCACCTGCTCGGCGCTCGGCACCAGGCTCAGGATTTCTTCGGCGAGCTCGATCTCGCGCTCGGTCGGCGCGCCGAACGACAGGCCGTCGACCGCGGCCTTCTGCACCGCTTCGAGCACCGCCGGGTGGCCGTGGCCGAGGATCATCGGGCCCCACGAGCCGATGTAATCGATGTATCGCGTGCCCTCGGCGTCGAACAGGTACGCACCCTCGGCGCGCGCGATGAAGCGTGGCGTGCCGCCGACGGCGCGGAACGCGCGCACCGGCGAGTTCACGCCGCCGGGGATGACTCTCTGGGCACGCTCGAACAGCGCCGCGTTGCCGTCAGTGGACATGCCGCGGGCTCTTCGGCAACTCGGTCTCTTCGGCGGCGGGCTCGTCGATCGGCGGCGCTGCTTCGTCCTCTTCCTCCTCGCTGCCGGGCGGCAGCGCCCAGAAGAAGCGGTCGGGCACGACGTTGCCCATGCCGGGGCGAAAGCCCGCGTCGAGTGCCTGGTCGAGGAACGCCAGCGCCTCGCCGACCGCGGCGGTCAGCTCGGCGCCCGACGCGAGCAGCGCGGCGAGCGCGGCCGCGAGCGTGTCGCCGGCGCCGACGAACGCGGCTTCGAAGCGCTCGAACTTCTCGCCGGTGATCGCGCCCTGCGGCGAGGCGAGCACGTTGTCGAGAAACTGGTCGGGCAGCGGCACGCTGGTGACGAGCACGAAGCGCGCGCCGTGCTCGCCGGCCGCCACCGCCAGCTCGCGCGGCGACGCCGGGCGCTCGTTGTCCCAGTCGGGCAGCAGGAAGTCGGTCAGCGTCTGGTGGCTGCCGACCAGCACTTCGGTCTGCGGCAGCACCAGTTCGCGGAACGCGTCGAGGTAGCCCTGCAGGTCGTCTTCCTCCATCCACGACAGGTTCGGCATGTAGGCGACGAGCGGCACGTCGGGGTAGTCGGAGAGGATCTCGGCGACCGTGCTGACGCCCTCGGTCGAGCCGAGGTAGCCGACCTTCCACGCCGCGATCGTCACGTCTTCGAGGATGTTGCGGGCCTGCTCGGCGATCACGTCGGCATCGATCGCGTGATGATCGAAGACCTCGTGCGTGTCGCGCATCAGGATGCCGGTGACGATCGGCAGCGCGTGCGCGCCCATCGCGGCGATCGTGGCCACGTCGCCCGCGATGCCGCCGGCGCCGCTCGGGTCACTGCCGTTGAAGCTCATCACGCACGCCGGCGCGGCGGCTTCCTCGACCTCGGCGGTCTCGGGAATGGGGGAATCGGCGGTCATCGAAAGGGCCCGAGCGGGTGGGGGAGAAGCGGTTCGGCGAGGGCTCGGAAGGGGGCTGGCGAACCTCCAGGCGAACGTGAGGAATGTTGCGTATGTGCCTACAAAGACTTGAATTTGCAGCAACGCCGGTGACTACAATCTGATCGCATTGTAGTGAAGCGCCGCGCCACGCCGGGCCGACGAGCAAAGTGACCGAACCCAAGACCTGGATGTGCCTGATCTGCGGCTGGATCTATGACGAAGCTGCCGGCGATCCGGAGCATGACATCGCCCCCGGCACCGCCTGGGCCGCCGTCCCGATGAACTGGACCTGCCCCGAATGCGGTGCCCGCAAGGAAGATTTCGAGATGGTCCAGATCTGAGCGATCCGGCCGTCGTCGCGAATCGCCGCACGTTTCGGCGTTGAGGAGAATGCTGGTTGAGCAATCAGGCCCCCGCGGACGCTGCAGGCATCAAGGTGCTCGTCATCGACGACAGCAACACGATCCGGCGCAGCGCCGAGATCTTCCTGAAGCAGGGCGGCTACGACGTGCTGCTCGCCGAGGACGGCTTCGACGCGCTGTCGAAGGTCAACGACCACGACCCCGACCTGATCTTCTGCGACATCCTGATGCCGCGGCTCGATGGCTACCAGACCTGCGCGATCATCAAGCGCAACACCAAGTTCTCCGGCGTGCCGGTGATCATGCTGTCGTCGAAGGACGGCCTGTTCGACAAGGCGCGGGGCCGCATGGTCGGCTCCGAGGCCTACCTCACCAAACCATTCACGAAGGACCAGCTTCTGCAGGCCGTCGAGCACTACCGGCGCGCCGCCTGACGAAGGCGCGGGCCGGTCGCGACGTTCGCCGCCGATGCTTTTGCACATTGACCATGACGATCCAGAAAATCCTGCTGGTCGACGACTCGAAGACCGAGCTGCACCACCTGTCCGATCTGCTGGGCAAGCGCGGCTTCGCCGTGCGCACCGCCGAGAACGGCGAGGAAGCGATGCGCCGCCTCAGCGAGGAGACGCCCGACCTGATCCTGATGGACGTGGTGATGCCGGGCCAGAACGGCTTCCAGCTGACGCGCGCGATCACCCGTGACCCGCGCTTCGCGAGCGTGCCGGTGATCATGTGCACCAGCAAGAACCAAGAGACCGACAAGGTCTGGGGCATGCGCCAGGGTGCGCGCGACTACATCGTCAAGCCCGTCAACGCCGACGAGCTCGTCGCCAAGATCCACGCGTTCGACTGACCACGCCACTGCTGAATGGCCAACAAGCAAGCCCTGCGCGATCTCCAGAGCCGACTGGCCGAGCGCTTGCAGGCGGCACGGACCCAGGCGCGGGGCCAGTCGTGGCTGGCGGTCGAATGCAGCGGCCACGGCTTTCTGTTGCCGCTGCGCGAGGCCGGCGAGATCTACGCGCTCGCGCCGATCCAGGCGGTGCCGTACAGCCACCGCTGGTTCCTCGGCGTGGCCAACCTGCGCGGGCATCTGCACGGTGTCGTCGACCTGGCCGGCTTCCTCGGCGTGAAGGCGCCCGACACGACGCGCGAGCAGGCGCGGCTGGTCGGCTTCAACCCGGCGCTCGACATCAACTGCGTGCTGCTGGTCGACCGCCTGTCGGGCCTGCGCGGCGAAGACGAGCTGACGCCGGAGCCGGCCGAAGTGGCCGGAACGCGCCCGGCCTTCGCCGGCGCGCGCCTGCGCGACGCCGCCGGTCGGTCGTGGCAGGAACTGATGCTCTCCGAGCTGGTGGGCGACGACGCTTTTCTGAAGATCGTGGGTTGAGCGCGGTGCGCGCCCGACGACGAGATCGCACGAGGACACTATGAACTTGCTGAACAAGGTGAAGGGCCGGGGCCAGGACGACGTCGCGGTCTCGTCCGGCGTGCCGCTGTCGGGCGACGACGACGTCTACGCCACGCCGCGTGAAGCCACCGCCGGCCCGGGCAACGAGCTGCCGACGCAGCAGTCGGGGCAGGACTTCGACACCTCGATCATCTCCGAGGCCGCGCCGTCCGAGATGGCCGACTTCTCCGAGACGCGCCTGCACGAGGCCGAGTTCGCCGCGGCCGCCGGCGGCACCGGGCTGCCCTTGATCGGCAAGCGGCCGGTCGCCGAGCAGCAGCGCGTGCTGTTCGTGATGATCGCGCTCGGTCTGATCGGCCTGATCGTGATGACGGCCACCGCGCTGCTCGGCGCCAACCGCGGCGCGGCCCAGATCGGCGCGAGCGGCCAGGCGCTGATGCAGTCGCAGCGGCTCGCGAAATCGGTGTCGCAGGCGCTGATCGGCAGTGCGGCCGCGTTCCCCGAGGTCAAGGACAGCGCCGACGTGCTGATCCGGAACGTGCGCGGGCTGCGCAGCGGCGAGGGCGAGATCCCGGTCGCGCCGCCGGGCGCGCAGGACGCGATCGAGAATGTGCTGCCGCTGGTCGACCGCGCCGAGAAGAGCGCCAAGACCGTGCTCGACCAGCAGAAGGTGCTGACGCAGGTCGGCCAGGCGCTGCGTGCGATCAACCGCCAGGCGCCCGAGATGCTCGAGACCGCAGAAGCGGTGTCGACGCTGAAGCTGCAGCAGGGTGCGCCGTCGGCCGAGCTCGCTGCGGTGAGCCAGCTCGCGATGCTGACGCAGCGCATCGGCAAGTCGGCCAACGAGTTCCTGACGATCGAGGGCGTCAGCCCCGAGGCGGTGTTCTCGCTCGGCAAGGACCTCAACACCTTCCGCGAACTCGGCCAGGGCATGCTCGACGGCAACCCCGAGCTGCGCCTCGCCGCCGCGAAGGACGGCGCGGTGCGCGAGCGGCTGACCGCGCTGATGAAGCAGTACGAGCAGACGCGCGGCCAGGCCAACGTGATCCTGAACAACCTGCAGGGCCTGGTCTCGGCGCGCGAGGCGCAGGCCAGCATCGTGGCCGACAGCGAGCCGCTGCGAAAGAGCCTCGAGGCGGCGCAGGAGCGCCTCGGCAAGGAGACCGGCCTGGGCCTCTGGGGCCTGGTGCTGCTGCTGGTCGCCTCGCTGCTGCTGATCCTCGGCGGCGTCGGGCTGCTGCGGCTGTACGTGCGCGGCCAGAGCGAGCGCGCCGCCGGCGCCGAAGGCCAACGCGTGGCGGCCGAGCGCGAGCAACACGAGGCCAAGCGCGTCAACGACGCCAACCAGGCGGCGATTCTGCGGCTGATGAACGAGCTGCAGGCGGTCGCGGAAGGCGACCTGACGCAGCAGGCGACGGTGACCGAAGACATCACCGGCGCGATCGCCGACTCGGTGAACTACACCGTGGAAGAGCTGCGTACGCTGGTCGCGCAGGTGCAGGGCACGGTCGGCCGCGTGACCGACACGACCCAGCAGGTCGAGGCCACGTCGACCGAGCTGCTCGCGGCCTCGAGCGAGCAGTTGCGCGAGATCCGCGACACCGGCGAGTCGGTGCTGCAGATGGCGGGCCGCATCAACGACGTGTCGGGCCAGGCGCAGGAGACCGCGTCGGTCGCGCGCCAGTCGCTCGAGGCGGCCGAGTCGGGCCTGCGCGCGGTGCAGAACACGATCGGCGGCATGAACTCGATCCGCGACCAGATCCAGGAAACCTCGAAGCGCATCAAGCGCCTGGGCGAATCGTCGCAGGAGATCGGCGAGATCACCGAGCTGATCTCGGACATCACCGAGCAGACCAACGTGCTCGCGCTGAACGCGGCCATCCAGGCGGCCTCGGCCGGTGAAGCAGGCCGCGGCTTCTCGGTCGTGGCCGAGGAGGTGCAGCGGCTGGCCGAGCGCTCGGCCGACGCGACGCGCCAGATCGCCGCGCTCGTCAAGACGATCCAGACCGACACCCAGGACGCCGTCGGCGCGATGGAGCGCAGCACGCAGGGCGTGGTCGAGGGCACGCGGCTGTCCGACGCGGCCGGCACGGCGCTGGGCGAGATCGACCGCGTGTCGCGCCAGCTCGCCGAGCTGATCGGCGCGATCTCGAACCAGGCGCTCAGCGAGGCGCAGTCGGCCAACGTGGTCGCGGCGAACATCCAGCACATCTTCGCGGTCACCGAGCAGACCGGCGAGGGCACCCGCTCGACCGCGCAGATGGTGCGCGAGCTGTCGCGCACCGCCGAGGAATTGAAACACTCGGTCGCCCGCTTCAAGATCGCGTGAACCGCGCCGAAGCCGTCTGACGAACATTTGAGCGCGCTGCGATGACCCCCATAAACGACGACCGCAACGAAGAAGACCTGAGCGCGCTGGCCTGGGTCCACGAGGAACTGCGGCGCTCGCTCGAGTCGGCGCACAAGTCGCTGCGCCGCTTCGTCAAGGACACCGAGACGCTGACCGGCTCCGATCTCGACGCGGTCGACCCGGCGGTGCTGCGCGGCGCGCGCACCCAGATCCACCACGGCGTGGGCGCGCTCGAGCTCGTCGGCCAGCCGGCCGCGGCGATGGTGCTGCGCGCCAGCGAGGCACTGGTGCAGCGCTTCGTCGCCAAGCCGCACAAGCTGAGCGCGACGATCGTCGACGACATCGAGCGCACCTCGTTCGCGCTGCTCGACTACCTCGGCCGCCTGCTCGCCGGCAAGCCGGTCTCGACGCTGTCGCTGTTCCCGCAGTACCGCGCGGTGCAAGAGGCGGCCGGTGCCGACCGCGTCCATCCGGCCGATCTGTGGCACAGCGACTGGCAGTGGCGCGAGTTGCCGGCCGACCCGTCGGCGCACCCGCTCGAGCACAGCGCGCCGACCCAGGCCGCGATCGAGTCGCAACTGCTGCCGTTGATGCGCGCCGCCGACCCGACGCTGCACGCGGCGCGCATGAGCGATCTGTGCGCCGGGCTCGGCGCCGGTGCCGCGCCGGGCCCGGTCGCGACGCTTTGGAAGCTCGCCGCCGCAGTGTTCGAGGCGCAGGCGCACGGCCTGCTCGGCTTCGACGTGTTCAGCAAGCGCGTCGCCTCGAGGCTGCTGGCGCAGTTCCGCATCCTCTCGCGCGGCGAGGCCGAGGTCTCCGAGCGGCTCGCCCAAGACCTGTTGTTCTTCTGCGCCCAGAGCGCGTCGCCCGGCGACGGCCGCGCCGCGCCGCGCCTGGCCGCGGTGCGGCTGGCCTACGGGCTGGTGCGGCATCGGCCGGTCGACTACTCGCTCAGCGTGCTTGGCCGCTTCGACCCGGCGATGATCGCGCAGGCCCGCAAGCGCGTGATCGCCGCGAAGGACGCGTGGTCGGCGGTGGCCGGCGGCGAGATGCACCGCATGCCCGGGCTGTCGGAGCAGTTCGCGCTGGTCGGCGAATCGCTGAAGCGCCTGTTCCCGCTCGGCGACATCTTCGCCGGCGAGCTGCAGCAGGCGGTCGCGCAGACCCAGCAGGCCAACGCCGCGCCGCCGCCGGCGCTGGCGATGGAGGTCGCGACCAGCCTGCTCTACGTCGAGGCCGCGCTCGACGATGTCGACTTCGACCACCCCGAGCAGGCCGGCCGCGTGCAGCGCCTCGCGGTGCGCCTGGCCGCGGTGCGCCAGGGCCGCGCGCCCGACCCGCTCGAAGGCTGGATGGAGGACCTGTACCGCCGCGTCTCCGACCGCCAGACGATGGGCAGCGTGGTGCAAGAGCTGCGTGCGAGCCTGTCGGAAGCCGAGAAGCTGATCGACCAGTATTTCCGCCAGCCCGGCGAGCGCCAGGTGCTGATCCCGGTGCCGAACGTGCTCGCGTCGATGCGCGGCGTGCTGTCGGTGCTCGGCATGGACCACGGCTCGGCGGCGCTGCTGCGCATGCGCGACGAGGTCGACGCGCTCGCCGCCGCCGGCCCCGAGGCCGACCCGGCGCCGGCCGGCTTGTTCGACCGGCTCGCCGGCAACCTCGGCGCGCTCGGCTTCCTGATCGACATGCTGAGCGTGCAGCCGCAGCTCGCCAAATCGCTGTTCCGCTACGACGCGCAGGCCGGCACGCTGAGCCCGGTGATGGGCCGCGACGCGGCCGCGGTGGCCGCGGCCGCCGCCACGCCGGCGCCGATCGACCAGCGCCTGATCGAGCAGGCCCAGATGCTGGCGTTCACCTCGGTGCGCGAAGACGTGCCGCTGGCCGAAGTGGCGCGCGATCTCGAACGCCTCTCGCACGAGGCGCAGGCCGCCGACCAGCCGGCCCTGGCCGCCACCGCGCAGAAGGCGCAGGCCGCGCTCGAGCACGCCGCGGGTTCGCCCGACGAGGCACTGCTGCGCGGCGAGCTCTCGGAGGCGCTGGTCGACTTCGTCGCGACCGCGTCCGACCCGGTGGGCATCGTCGCCGAGCCGGCGCCCGAGCGCATCACCAAGCCGATGACGCTCGACTTCGCGCCGTCGACCGGCGCCGCCCAGCTCGCGCAGGACCGCGAGATGCTCGAGGTCTTTCTCGAGGAAGCCGGCGAGGTGCTCGCAAGCGCCCGCGAGGCACGTGCCGCTCTCGCCGCGGCGCCCGACGATCTCGGCCAGGCGACCACGCTGCGCCGCGCCTTCCACACGCTCAAGGGCAGCTCGCGCATGGTCGGGCTGAAGGATTTCGGCGAGGCCGCGTGGGCCGGCGAGCAGCTCTACAACACGCACCTCGCGAGCCAGGCGGGCGCGCCGGCGGCGCTGCTCGCGTTCACCGACTGGAGCCTCGGCTACCTCGCCGGCTGGGTCGACGAGATCAGCGCGCAGCGCACGCCGACGCACGACGCGCCGACCGTGATCGCCGCCGCCGAACGCGCCGGCGCCGCGCCGGCTGCGCCGACGCTCGAATCGCAGTCGTTCGGCGCCGCGCCGGCGCTGCCCGACGATCTGCCGAGCGCGCTCGACCTCGAACTCTCGCTGCCTGGCCGCATGCCGGCGCCGGCGCCGCGGCCGGTGGAGGCGGCGCCGTCGTTCGAGCTCGATCTCGGCGGTCTCGACGGCGACCTGCACGACACGATGCCGGCGCCCTCGGCGGCGAGCCCGCTGCCCACCGAGCCGATGCAGTTGCCGACGATGAAGCTGCCGGCCGTCGAGGCGCTGCCGTCGGGCTTCGACCTCGACCTCGATCTCGACCTGCCGGGTGAACCCGGCGCGGTGCCGGATTCAGCCGTCGACCTGTCGCTCGATTTCGGTGACGAGCCGCCGCGCGGCAGCAGCGACGACGAGCACGTGAAGGTCGTCGGGCCGCTGCGCATCGGCATCCCGCTGTTCAACATCTACCTGAACGAGGCCGACGAGCTGTCGCGGCGCCTGTCGACCGAAGTCGCCGAATGGGCGATGGAGCTGCACCGCCCGATCGGCGAGACGCCGATCGCGCTCGCGCACTCGCTGGCCGGCAGCTCGGCCACGGTCGGTTTCACCGACCTGTCGCACCTGGCGCGTGCGCTCGAGCACGCGCAGGCGCGCTCGCAGGCGATCGGCCACGGCGAGGCCGAAGAAGCCCAGCTGTTCGTCGATGCGGCCGAGGAGATCCGCCGCCTGCTGCACCAGTTCGCCGCCGGCTTCCTGAAGGAGCCGTCGCCCGAGTTGCTGGCGCGCCTGGCCGCGCACGAGATCAGCTCGGCGCGCCGGCTCGAGGCCGCGAGCGCCGAGCCGGCGCCGGTCGACGAGGCGCCCGCGCCGGCCGCGCAATGGGAGCCGGAGCCTCAGCCCGAACCGGAGCCCGAGATTCCGGCCGCGTTCGCCACCGAGGTCGACGATCACGAGTGGTCGGCGCCGTCGCCCGCGCCGGCCGCGACCGAACCAGCGCTCGTGACCGAGCGCCGCACCGACTCCGCGTTCGGCGCGTTCGACCCGCTCGGCGTGGCCGAGTTGAAGCCGTTCGGCGAGGTGCCGGTCGAGGTGCCGCGCGCGGCCTCGACGCACGCGCTCGAAGACGCCGACGACGTGATCGATGCGGTCGATGCGATCGACGCCGAGCTGTTCCCGATCTTCGAGGAAGAGGCCGAGGAGCTGCTGCCGCAGCTCGCGAGCCGCTTGCGCGACTGGGCGCGCGAGCCCGCCACGGGCGCGCACCCCGCGGGCTGCATGCGCACGCTGCACACGCTCAAGGGCGGGGCGCGTCTGGCCGGCGCGATGCGCCTCGGCGAGATGGCGCACCGGCTCGAATCGCGCATCGAGCGCCTCGCGGCGAAAGAAGAGCCGACGAGCGCCGAGGTCGAGGCGCTGCAGGCGCACGCCGACACGCTGGCGCAGACCTTCGACACGCTGCGCGCCGGCGGCTCGCCCGAAGCCGCCGCCGAGGCGGCCGAGATCGCCGCGCTGACCGCGCCCGCGCCGTTGCCGCCCGCGCCCGAGCTCGCGGTGCTGCTGCAGGCGGCGCCGCCGGTGGCGATGGAGTCGGGTTGGCAGGCACTCGCGGATTCGCAGCACGTGCCGATGACGGCGCCGGCGCCGCTCGTGTCGTTCGACCCGGCGCCGCCGCTCGGGGCCCCGCCGGCGCAGACGTGGATGACGCCCGAGGCGTTCGCGCCGGCCGAGGCGCCTGCGGTCGAGCTCGAGCCCGAACTGGCCATCGAGGCCCGGCACGCCGAAGCGCCGGCCCCAACGGCGCCGGTGCCGGTTCCGCTCGCCGAGATCGACTGGTCGCGCTTCCCGCTGAGCGCGCCGAGCGCGCGCGCCGTGCCCGAGAAGACGCAAGGCACTCAGTCGGCGGTGCGGGTGCGCGCGCCATTGCTCGACCGGCTCGTGAACCAGGCCGGCGAGGTCAGCATCGCGCGCTCGCGCATCGAGACCGGCGTGCTGCAGATCAAGACCTCGCTCGCCGACCTGACCGAGAACCTCGAGCGCTTGCGCGCGCAGCTGCGCGACATCGAATTCCACAGCGAGGTGCAGATGAGTTCGCGACTCGAGGCCGCGAAGGCCGCGTCGCAGACCTTCGACCCGCTCGAATTCGACCGCTTCACGCGCTTCCAGGAGCTGACGCGGATGATGGCCGAGTCGGTCAACGACGTCGCCACCGTGCAGCGCACGCTGCAGCGCTCGCTCGAAGTGACCGAAGACGAGCTCGTCGCCCAGGCGCGCATGACGCGCGAGCTGCAGGACGACCTGCTGCGCACCCGCATGGTCGAGTTCGAGGGCCTGTCGGATCGCCTCTACCGCGTCGTGCGCCAGGCCGCGAAGGAAACCGGCAAGTCGGTCCGGCTCGACATCGTCGGCGGTTCGATCGAAGTCGACCGCGGCGTGCTCGACCGCATGACCGGCGCGTTCGAGCACCTGCTGCGCAACAGCGTCACGCACGGCATCGAGCTGCCGCAGCAGCGCACGGCCGCCGGCAAGGAAGCGACCGGCTCGATCGTCGTCGCACTCGCGCAGGAGGGTAACGAGGTCGGCGTCGAGTTCCGCGACGACGGCGCCGGCCTGAACCTGCCGCGCATCCGCGACAAGGGTGTCGCGCTCGGCCTGCTCGACCCGAACCTGCAAGCGACCGATGCCGAGCTCGCGAACCTGATCTTCGCGCCCGGCTTCTCGACCGCCGAAACCGTGACCGAACTCGCCGGCCGCGGCGTCGGCATGGACGTGGTGCGCGCCGAGGTCAACGCGATGGGCGGCCGGGTCGAGACCGCGACCGCGGCCGGCCAGGGCACGTCGTTCAAGCTGATCCTGCCGCTGACCACCGCGGTCACGCAGGTCGTGATGCTGCGCTGCGGCGACACGCAGGTGGCGGTGCCGTCGACGCTGGTCGAGCTGGTCAAGCGCGCCATGCCGGCCGAGATCGACGAGGCCTACGCGACCGGCGGCTATCCGGTCGGTGATCGCGTGCTGCAGTTCTTCTGGCTCGGCTCGCTGCTGCAGACGAGCGCGCGCCCGGCCCCCAGCGAGGCGCGCACGCGCCCGGTGGTGATCATCCGCAGCGCGCAGCAGCGCATCGCACTGCACGTCGACGAGGTGCTCGGCAACCAGGAAGTGGTGGTCAAGCACCTCGGGCCGCAGCTGTCGCGCTTGCCGGGCCTGGCGGGCATCACGCTGCTGGCCTCGGGCGCCGTTGCGCTGATCTACAACCCGGTCGCGCTCGCCACGCTGTACGGCGAAGCGGCGCGCGAGGCCACCCGCGCGGCGTTCGCCGGCGCGCCGCCGGTGGCCGATGCGGGCCACGGCGGCGCCGCGTCCGCGGTCGCCGACGAGCCGCTGGCGCCGCTGGTGATGGTCGTCGACGATTCGCTGACGGTGCGCCGCGTCACGCAGCGCCTGCTGGTGCGCGAGGGCTACCGCGTCGTGCTCGCGAAGGACGGCCTCGACGCGCTCGAGCGCCTCTCCGAAGCCGTGCCGGCGATCGTGCTGTCCGACATCGAGATGCCGCGCATGGACGGCTTCGACCTGGTGCGCAACATGCGCGCCGATGCCCGGCTGCGCGACCTGCCGGTGATCATGATCACCTCGCGGATCGCACAGAAGCATCGCGACTACGCGGCCGAGCTCGGCGTCGACCACTACCTCGGCAAGCCGTATTCCGAGGAAGACCTGCTGGCGCTGATCGCGCGCTACACCCGCCACCGGGTCGCGGCCGCGCTGTAAGCCGCGCGGCGCGAGCGGCGCGCGACGACGACGATGGACAGCGCCGCCGCCCCGAGCCTCGTCGACGCCGCGCTGCGCGGCGCGCTCGTCGCACTGCTGTTGCTGCTGACCGGGCTGCTGTGGCGCGACCGGCCGAGGTCGGCGAACCGGCGCGTCGAGATCGCGCTGCTGCTCGGCCTCGTCGTGCAGGTCGCGGCCTCGACGCCGCGGTTCGAGGCGAGCGTGGCGCTGGTCTGGCGCGCGCCGCTGATCGCGGTCTCGGTCGGCAACGCGGTGCTGTTCTGGCTGTTCGTGAGCTCGCTCGTCGACGACGAGTTCGCGCTGCGGCCGTGGCACGTCGCCGTGTGGCTCGTGGTAATGGGCTACGTGGCGTTCGTGATGGGCGTGGCGGCGCCGGGCGGCTGGCGCGCGACGGGGTGGCTGTTCGCCGTCCAGCGCGCGCTGCCGCCGGCCTTCGCGCTGCTCGCGGCGATCACCGCGGGCCGCAACTGGCGCGCCGATCTGGTCGAGCCGCGGCGGCGCCTCCGCGCCTTCGTGAT